>JAVHXR010000097.1:7487-8742 GCA_031119515.1 Propionicimonas sp. | reverse complement strand
CCCCGCCCGGACGCCCGCCGGCTGCTCGACCTCGGCTGCGGCTACGGTGTCCTCGCCGTCGCCCTGGCGACCGCCTGCCCGGAGGCCGAGGTGGACGCCGTCGACGTCAACCAGCGCGCACTCGCCCTGACCGCGGCGAACGCCGCCCGCCACGGCGTCGCCGGGCGCGTCCACCCCGTCCTCGCCGACACCGCCGACGCCGGCCTGCGCTACGACGAGATCTGGTCGAACCCGCCGATCCGGATCGGCAAGGACGCCCTCCACGCCCTGCTGCTGACCTGGCTGCCACGGCTCGCACCCGGCGGCCTCGCCCGGCTGGTGGTCGGCCGGAACCTCGGCGCGGACTCGCTGCAGCGCTGGCTGGTCGACCAGGGCTACCCCTGCTCCCGGCAGGCGAGCGCGAAGGGGTTCCGGGTGCTGGTGGTCCAGCCCGCCCCGTGACGGCGACCCACCGTCGTCCTAGGCTGGAGCCGGAGCACCCCGCCCCATCCGAGAGGACAGCGATGACCGACACCCCCACCCCGTCCGGCAACGGCAGCTTCTTCGACAAGGTCAAGGAGGTCGCCTCCGACGCGATCGACAACGTCAAGGAGTTCACCGAGGGAGCGGCCCACTCCGTCAAGGAGTTCGCCGAGGACCTGCCGGAGAACACCAAGAAGCTCGCCGAGGACGCCACCACGGCCGCGAAGGGCTTCGCCGAGGACGCCACCACGGCGGCCAAGGGCTTCGCCGAGGACGTCACCCACAAGGTCAAGGACCTGAAGGGCGAGGCCGCCAGCGAGGCCGAGGAGGTGGCCGAAGGCGTCGAGGAGGCTGCCGAACGCACCGCCGAGGAAGTCAGGGAGTGGCCGGAGGAGAACCAGAACACCTGAGCCACAAGCCCGAACGCCCGTCCCTGCCAGGTGGGCCGACTCGTGGACGGACCGGTGGCCGGCCAAGCGCCACCGCTCCGGATCCACTAGAGTTGGCCCACCTGAACCGTTGCAGGGGAAGCCGGTGGGAGTCCGGCACTGACCCGCAGCCGTGAGGCTGGCCAGCCAGCCGAGTCGGAATGCCTGCTTCGAGTTCCGGCTCAGTTGACAACCCGTCGTGGAACGCGGGTGGAGCCGGCGCCCACGGCCCCGGAAACACCAGGTCCACGGAAAGGACCTGTGGTGGCCCCCTTCACACGACTGCTCGCCGCCGGAGCTGCGGCCCTGACAGCATCCCTCTTCCTGTCCGCGCCGGCGGCCTCGGCCGCCGCCGACACCGATGC
>JAVHXR010000097.1:3611-7477 GCA_031119515.1 Propionicimonas sp. | reverse complement strand
CACCGATGCGGCCGCCAGGGCCGCCGGCTACCTGGTGGCCGGGCTGGTCGACGGAAACCACCTCACCTCCGACTTCGGCAACGAGTCGATCACCGCCGACGCGGTCCTGGCCCTGGTCGCGGCCGGCAGGGACGAGGACGCGGCCGCCATCGACGCGATGGTCGGCTACCTGGAGCAGCAGACGCCCAGCTACGCCACCAGCCCCGAGGCCGCGGCCAAGCTGGTGATCGTCGCCCTGGCCACCGGCAAGGACCCGGCAGCCTTCGGCGGCACCGACCTGGTGGCCGCGGTGAGCGCCGGCGTCCAGGCCGACGGCAGCTTCGGCTCCTTCCCCGGCCCGTACGCGTCAGGGCTCGGCCTGATCGCGCTGGCCGGCACCGGGAGCGAGATCCCGGCCGCGATGACGGACTGGCTGGTCGGCCGCGCCGACGCCGGCGGCGGCTGGGGCTACGAGCCAGGGCAGCCGGCCGACGCCGACAGCACCGGCATGGCGATCCTGGGGCTGAAGGCGCTCCCGGAGCCGACCGAGGCAGCCACCGCAGCGATCGACGCCGCGGTCGCCTGGGCGGGGACCGCCCGGCAGGCGGACGGCTCGTGGCCCGGCTTCGCGCCGGTGAACTCCACCGCCGTCCTCGGCTCGGCGCTGCAGGCGGCCGGAGTCGAGCAGCCGGAAGCCGTCGCCTACCTGGTCGGGCTGCAGCAGGCCGACGGCGGGCTGCCGACCGGCGCCGAGGGCGCCACCGGGAGCGACCCGCTCGCCACCGCGCAGGGCACCCTGCTGCTGGCCGGCGCGAGCTACCTCTCCCCGGCGCCGGCGGCCGCTGCCGCGCCGGGCTGGGACACCACCAACGTGGTTCTCTGGGGCGTCATCGCCGCCCTCGGCGTCGGCGTCGGCGTCGCCGTGCTGGCCCGCCGGCGATGAGGCGGACGCTGGCCGTCCTCGCCGCAGCGGTCTGGCTGCTCGCAGCCACCCCCGTCCTCCCGCAGGCGACGGCCGCGCCGTCGGCCTGCGAGGGGGTCTGGGTCGTGGTCGACGCCACCGCGCTCGGCGGGACGGTCAGCACCGGATGCGCCCCAGAGCACGCCACCGGCGCGCAGGCGCTGGCCAGCGCAGGGTTCAGCACGGCGCGGTCGTCGACCATGATCTGCCAGATCGACGACCGGCCCGACCGCTGCGAGGTCGCCGCCAGCGCATACTGGTCGTACTGGCAGGCGACGCCCGAGGGCGAACGCTACGGCGACTGGGTCTACGCCAACCTCGGCGCCGACAGCTACCACCCCAGGGGCGGCGACGCCGAGGGCTGGGTGTTCGGCGACGGCAGCGCCCCGCCGTCCAGCCTGCCCGGCACCCTCGCTGTCGCCGGTGCGTCCGCCACCCCCGAGGCGGCGGCGACCCCGTCCCCCGCCGTCACGACCACTCCCCCGCAGCCCGACGGCTCGGTGGCCGGCGGGCCGCTCGGGCTCGCAGCGGTGGCGGGGGTCGCCGCACTGGCCGGGCTGGGGATCTGGGTCAGCCGGCGGCGGAGCCGTTGATGCATCCCTGGGCGTGGTGGGCGTGGGCGATCGGGCTGGCGATCGCCGCCTCCGCTACCACCAACCCGCTCCTGCTGGCCCTGCTGGCCGTCGCCCTGGTCAGCGTCGTGCTGCTTCGCCGCGGCCACGCGCCGTGGGCGAGCTCGCTGTCTGCCTACCTGTGGCTGGCCGGATTCGTCCTCGTGATGCGGCTTGGCTTCCAGATCGTGATGGGGATCAGTTTCGGGACAGTAGTGCTGTTCACGCTGCCCGAACTCCCCTTGCCGGACTGGGCGGCCGGGATCCGGCTCGGCGGGCCGGTGATGGCCGAGGCGCTGCTCTTCGCCCTCTACGACGCCCTGCGGCTCGTGGTGATGCTGCTGTGCGTCGCCGCCGCCAACTCGCTTGCCAACCCTCGCCGGGCGCTGCGCTCGGTGCCTGCGGCCCTGTACGAGGCCTCGGTCGCTGTGGTGATCGCGCTCAGCGTCGCCCCCCAGCTGATCGAGAGCGGCCGCAGGGTGCGGCGCGCCCGGCGACTGCGCGGTGGCCGGACCCGTGGCCGCCAGGTGCTCGGGTCGCTGGTGATCCCCGTCCTCGGCGACGCCGTCGACCGCTCCCTCGCCCTCGCCACCGGCATGGAGGCGAGGGGCTTCGCCCGCACCCGCGGACTCCGCGTCAGGGGCACCCTCCCGGTGATGCTCGGCTCGGCGATGGCGACCCTCGTCGGCGTCTTCGGCCTGCTCGGCACCGCCTGGCCGTGGCCGTCGCTGGCCGTCCTGGTGGCCGGCGTCGCCGGGATGGTGTGGGGGCTGCGGCGCGCGGGGGCTCGGCTGCGGATCACCCACTACCGTCCAGACCGCTGGGACTGGCGCGCCAGCTGCGTCGCTGCCTCCGGCCTGCTCGCCGCGGTGCTCGCGACCTGGCTGCGCTGGCTCGACCCGGTCGCCTTCGCCCCCGGCGTGGACCCGCTGGCCTGGCCGCCGCTCACCTGGCCGATGCTGCTGCTGGTCGGCCTGGCCCTGCTGCCGCTGCCGCTCACCGCCCCGGCCAGGACCCCCGTGCGCCCCGCCGCGCGCACCGACGTCCCCACCCGCAGCCTCCGGCCCCGCGCCGACCGCGGCCTGGTGAACGCATGATCTCCTTCGAGCAGGTCACGATCTCCTACCCGGGCGCCGCACGGCCGACCCTGGCCGACACCACCTTCACGATCCCCGACGGCGACCTGTGCCTGGTCGTCGGGAGCACCGGGTCGGGGAAGTCGACGCTGCTCGGCGCGATCAACGGGCTGGTCCCCCACTTCACCGGCGGCCGGCTGCGGGGACGCGTCCTGGTGGGGGGCCGCAGCACCGCCGACCACAAGCCGCGCGACCTGGCCGACCTGGTCGGCTACGTCGGGCAGGACCCGGTCCGCGGCTTCGTCACCGACACCGTCGAGGACGAGATCGCGTACGGCATGGAGCAGCTCGGGATCCACCCGGCCGCGATGCGGAAGCGGGTCGAGGAGACACTCGACCTGATGGGGATCGCCGACCTGCGGCGCCGGCCGCTGATGGAGCTCTCCGGCGGGCAGCAGCAGCGGGTGGCGATAGCGGCCGTGCTCGCCGCCCAGCCCCGCGTCCTCGTCCTCGACGAGCCCACCTCGGCGCTGGACGCCACCGCCGCCCAGGATGTGCTCGCCGCGATCACCAACCTCG
The DNA here is from genome assembly GCA_031119515.1 of Propionicimonas sp. Classification (GTDB taxonomy): domain Bacteria; phylum Actinomycetota; class Actinomycetes; order Propionibacteriales; family Propionibacteriaceae; genus Propionicimonas. The sequence goes on along the minus strand of JAVHXR010000097.1, from coordinate 4,271 downwards.
TCCACGACGTCGCGATGACGGTCGTCCTGGCCGAGCACCGGCTCGAGCGGGTGATGCAGGCCGCCGACTCGGTCGTCTGGCTTCCCGGCGACGGCAGCGCCCGCTACGGCGCCGCCGCGACCGTGCTCGCGGCCGCGAGCGTGACGCCGCCGCTGGCCGCGCTCGCCCGGATCGTCGGCTGGGAGCAGGTGCCGCTGAGCGTCCGGGAGGCGCGCCGCCGGGTCCACTCCGACGGGATCTCCCCCGCCGCACCGCCGGAGCCGGCACCGCCGACCGGGGAGGTCGAGGTGCGCGCCGCCGGACTCGGCGTCCGCTACGGCGACCTCGATGCCGTCGCCGGCGTCGACCTGGAGCTGCACCGCGGCAGCGTCACCGCGCTGCTCGGCCGCAACGGCGCCGGCAAGTCGTCCCTGCTGTGGGCGCTGCAGGGGGCGTTGGCGGCGCAGGGCGACCTGCTCGTGGCCGGGAGAGACCCCCGTTCGTTGAGCGCCGAGCAGGCGCGGGCGACGGTCACGCTCGTGCCGCAGACGGCGGCCGACCTGCTCTACCTGCCCTCCGTCGCCGCCGAGTGCGTGCAGGCCGACGCCGAGAGCGGCGTCGAGCCGGGCACGACGGCAGCGCTGCTGGCCGGGCTCGGCATCCGCCTCGACCCGGACAGCG
>JAVHXR010000097.1:1545-3601 GCA_031119515.1 Propionicimonas sp. | reverse complement strand
GCTCGCCGCCCGCCCGCCGGTCATCCTGCTGGACGAGCCGACACGGGGCCTGGACTACGCCACCAAGGCCGACCTGCACCGGATCGTGGGCCGGCTCGCCGCCGACGGCGCCACCGTCCTGATCAGCACCCACGACGTCGAGTTCGCCGCCCTGGTGAGCAACCGGATGCTGATCATGGCCGACGGGGAGATCGTCGCCGACGGGACCACCGCCGCCCTGTGCACGTCCTCGCCCGCCTACGCCCCGCAGATGGCCAAGGTGTTCTCCCCGGTCCCGGTGCTCACTCCGGACGACGTGGCACGGGGGCTGTCGTGAGCGGGCTTCGTCCCCCGGCGGCAGGGACGGTGAGGGGGCTCGGCGGCCGCGTCACGGCCACCCTGGTGGTCGCCCTCGTGGTCGGGCTGGCGGCGTTCCTGTGGCCACTGTTCATCACGCCCGATTCCGCGGTGCAGCCGGCCCAGGCACCGATCCTGTTCGCGCTGGTGCTGCCGCTGGCGCTGGCGATCGTGCTGTCCGAACTCGCCGGCGGCCGGCTCGAGGTCAAGGCGCTGGCGATGCTCGGCGTGCTCGCCGCGGTCGGGACGATCCTCCGGCCGCTGTCGGCTGGCACGGCCGGGCTGGAGCTGGTCTTCTTCCTGATCATCCTCGGCGGCCGGGTGTTCGGGCCGGGCTTCGGGTTCGCGCTCGGTGCGATAACGATGTTCAGTTCGGCGCTGCTCACCTCGGGGGTAGGGCCGTGGCTGCCCCACCAGATGATCGCGGCGGGTTTCGTCGGGCTGGTCGCCGGGCTGCTTCCGCGGGCGTCCGGGCGCGGCGAGCTGGCCCTGCTGGCCGGGTACGGCTTCGTGGCCGCCTTCGCCTACGGCTGGCTGATGGACTTCGCCTTCTGGCCGTTCATCCTTGGGGGCCAGACCCAGATCTCCTTCGACGCCGGGGCGGGGGTGCTGGAGAACCTGCACCGCTTCGTGCTCTACAACCTCGCCACCTCGATGGGCTGGAACCTCGGCAGGGCGCTGACGAACGCCGCCCTCGTCCTGCTGCTCGGCCCGGCGCTGCTCCGGTTGCTGCGCCGCACCGCCCGGACGGCAGGCTTCGAGGCGGCCGATCCCGCCGGAATACTGGCCCGGAGCGGCCAGTTGGGCTAGACAGGACCCAAGGCCCCTAACCGAGGAGAAGTCATGGCTTACACGCTGCCGGATCTCGACTACGACTATGGAGCGCTGGCTCCACACATCGCCCCCGAGATCATGGAGCTGCACCACAGCAAGCACCACGCCGCCTACGTCGCCGGCGCGAACACCGCGCTGGAGAAGCTGGCCGAAGCCCGCGACAAGGGCGACTTCACCGGGATCCCGAAGCTGGAGAAGGACCTCGCCTTCCACCTCGGCGGCCACCTCAACCATTCGGTCTTCTGGAAGAACATGTCCCCGGACGGCGGCGGCGAGCCGGACGGCGACGTCGCGGCGGCGATCGACGAGTTCTTCGGCTCGTTCGCCGGTTTCAAGGGCCAGTTCGAGGCCGCTGCCAACTCGCTGCAGGGCTCCGGCTGGGCCCTGTTGGTGTGGGATCCGCTCGGCAAGCGGCTGAACCTCAACCAGCTGTACGACCAGCAGTCCAATGTCCCGGTCGGGCAGCTGCCGGTGCTGCAGCTGGACATGTGGGAGCACGCCTTCTACCTGCAGTACAAGAACGTCAAGGCCGACTACGTGAAGGCCTGGTGGAACGTGGTCAACTGGGCGGACGTCGCCCAGCGCCTCGCCAAGGCGAGGGCCGCCGACATCCTCTGAGGACCGCACGCGCCTCGCGCCGAGCGCCGCAGCCCCCGGGCCGCGGCGCTCGTCCGTTCCCCGGCCCTGCGCGCCGAAGCCCCGCCACCCCCACCGACAGCCAGCACCTGCGCACTGGCCCTCGGCGACAGCCAGCCCCTGGACACTCGCCCTCGGCGACAACCCCTCACCGACAGCCACCACCTGGACACTGGCCCTCGGCGACAGCCAGCCCCTGGACACTGGCCCTCGGCGACAGCCAGCCCCTGGACACTGGCCCTCGGCGACA
>JAVHXR010000097.1:0-1445 GCA_031119515.1 Propionicimonas sp. | reverse complement strand
GCCAGCCCCTGGACACTGGCCCTCGGCGACCTGGATGCACCCACCCACCCAGGCTTTCTGAGAAAAACTTGCCAAAGCTCTCAGGATCATGCAGGCTGTTCTCAGGAACTGCTGTCGGCCTGGGGGGAAACCATTGCCCACGACGTCCACCGTCCTCGCTGCGGGCGCGCTGAGTGTTGCGCTGCTCGGTGGCGGCACCACTGCCGCCACCGCCCTGCACAAGGACGTCTCGCTCAACGTGGATGGCCAGGTCCAGCCTGCCGGCGCCTTCGCTCTCACCGTCGCCGACGTGCTCGCCAACAGCGGCATCACCCTCAGTGACCGTGACCTCGTCTATCCTTCGCTGTCCGACTCCGTGGCCGACGGCCAGGTCATCACCGTGGAGTACTCCAAGCAGGTCACCCTCACCGTGGACGGCGCGCCGGTGAGCTTCTACACCACCGCCACGAACCTCGACGACGCGCTGGCCGACTACGAGCACCAGGAACTGGCAGGCTCCAAGCTGTCGGTGTCGCGGTCGGCAGCCCTGCCCCGCACCGGGCTGGCCGTCACCGTGACCACCCCGAAGGCGGTAGAGCTCAAGGTCGCCGGCGAGAAGGAGTCGGTGACCACGACCGCCTCGACGGTGGCGGAACTGCTGACCGAGCAGGGCATCACCGTCGACGCAGACGACCGCCTCAAGCCGGCCGCCTCCACCACCGTCACCGAGGACCTCGACATCGTGGTCGACCGCGTCGAGGTCACCACCAAGAAGAAGACGGTATCGCTCGACTTCGACACCACGACGAAGAAGGACTCCTCGCTGTGGGTCGGCGAGTCCCGGCTGGTGCGTTCCGGCAAGGAGGGCAAGGCCAAGCGGACCTACCAGATCACCACCGTCAACGGCGACCAGACCGACAAGAAGGTGGTCGACGAGACCATCCTGACCGAGCCGGTCGACGCCGTCCGGGCGATCGGCACCAAGACCGCGCCGTCGTCCGGCAAGGGCATCAACCTGGCCCGCGCCTCGATGTGGGACCGGATCGCCCGCTGCGAGTCCGGCGGCAACTGGCGCATCAACACCGGCAACGGCTACTACGGCGGCCTGCAGTTCGCCAGGGCCTCCTGGGTGGCCAACGGCGGCCGTGACTTCGCCGCGCTGCCACACCAGGCCAGCCGGGCCGAGCAGATCACCGTCGCCAACCGCTACTACGCCAAGGCTGGACTCCAGCCCTGGGGCTGCCGACACGCGGCCTGAGACGTTCGAGGACAGGGACGCCACCTCCCCCCAAACCACGTAGGCGGTCCCGGAGTTCTCCACCCCGAACCGATGGCGTCACCCTCCCCCTGGTGGCGCCATCGGTGTGTCCGGACCCGGCACCAGCCCCGACGCCCGTCCGCCGAAGGGTGGCTATCCTGAGACGCCCGGAAGGAGCCAGCGTGCCACGCGACCACCACTACAGCCT
>JAVHXR010000096.1:5458-8867 GCA_031119515.1 Propionicimonas sp. | reverse complement strand
ACCCCGACGTCATCCACAGCCTCGCCGAGCAGATCGCCGGGGTGGTGGCGAGCGGGGTCGAGGTGTCCATCGTCGTCGGTGGCGGCAACTTCTTCCGGGGCGCGGAGCTCCAGACCCGGGGCATCGACCGTGCCCGGGCCGACTACATGGGCATGCTCGGCACGGTGATGAACTGCCTCGCGCTGCAGGACTTCTGCGAGAAGGCAGGCGTCCAGACCCGCGTCCAGACCGCCATCGCGATGGGCCAGGTGGCCGAGCCCTACATCCCGCGGCGGGCGATCCGCCACATGGAGAAGGGTCGGGTCGTGATCTTCGGCGCCGGCTCGGGGATGCCGTTCTTCTCCACCGACACCGTGGCCGCGCAGCGTGCCCTCGAGGTCGGCGCTGAGGTGCTGCTGATGGCCAAGCAGGGCACTGACGGCGTCTACGACTCCGACCCCCGCACCAACCCGGACGCGGTGAAGTTCGACGACATCACCTACGACGAGTTCCTGGCGCGCGACCTCAAGGTCGCCGACGCCACGGCGGTCAGCCTGGCCCGGGAGCACTCGCTGCCGATGGTGTTCTTCGACCTGGGGGTCGAGGGCAACATCGCGCGGGTTGTCGCGGGTGAGAAGATCGGTACGACCCTCCACGCCTGAGGCGCGGGTGGGACCAAGTGAAGGGAGTGGACGCCGTGATACCTGACATCATCAAGGACGCTGAGCACCGGATGGACGGAGCCCTCGAGCACGCCAGGGAGGAGTTCGGCGCGATCCGCACTGGGCGCGCCCACCCTGCGATGTTCAACAAGCTCCTGGTCGACTACTACGGCTCTCCCACCCCGCTGCAGCAGCTCGCCACCTTCCAGGTGCCCGAGGCGCGGACGGTGCTGATCAGCCCGTTCGACCGGGGCGCGATGGCGGGCATCGAGAAGGCGATCCGTGACTCCGACCTCGGGGTCAATCCTGCCAACGACGGCGCGACGATCCGGCTGGTGCTGCCACAACTCACCGAGGAGCGCCGCAAGGAGTACATCAAGCTGACCCGGCACAAGGCCGAGGAGGCCCGGGTCGCGCTCCGCAACACCCGCCGGCACGCGATCGACGCGGTCAACAAGCTGGTCAAGGACAAGGAGATCAGCGAGGACGACGCCCGCGGCGCGGAGCGGCAGCTGGACGCGCTCACCAAGAAGCACGTGGATGTTGTCGACGACCTGCTGAAGGCCAAGGAAGCCGAACTGATGGAGGTCTGATGACCTCGACCTCGCCAGACCAGGAGCCCATCGAGGCCCGGCCCTCCCGGGCGGGCCGCGATCTTCCGGCAGCGATCCTGGTCGGCCTCGGGCTGGTCGCCTGGATCGTCCTCTCCCTGGTGTTCTGGCCCCCCGGCTTCATCCTGCTGGTCGTGCTGATGGCCTGCTTCGGCTCGATCGAGATCCACCACGCGCTGCGCCGGATCGGGATGCGGTCGGCGATCGTCCCGATCGTCGCCGGTTCGGTGGCGATCATCGCCGGGACCTATGCCGCGGCGATCTTCCAGCCGGTGACAGACCTCCCCTGGCACGAGGTACTGCTCGGCTGCCTGGCGGTCACCGTCCTGCTCACCCTGATCTGGCGGATGCCCGGCGGCGCGGAGGGTTACGTCAAGGATGCCGCCGCCAGCCTGTTCACGATCAGCTACATCCCGCTCCTGGCGTCCTTCCTCGGGCTGATCCTGGCGATGCCGGGGGGCACCTGGAAGGTGGTCACCCTCGCGCTCTGCGTGGCGGGGAGCGACACCGGCGGGTACGCGGTCGGCGCCACCCTCGGCAGGCACCCGATGGCACCCAACATCAGCCCCAAGAAGACCTGGGAGGGGATGGCCGGCTCGACCCTCACCGCGGTGGCGGTGGGCGTCCTGTGCGCCCTGTACCTGCTCGGTCAACCCTGGTGGTTCGGTGCCCTGCTCGGCCTCGCCTGCGTCGTCTTCGGAACCGCGGGCGACCTGATCGAGTCACTGATCAAGCGCGACGTCGGGATCAAGGACATGTCCTCGATCCTCCCCGGGCACGGTGGCGTCCTCGATCGGGCCGATTCGCTGCTGGTCGCCGCCCCCGCCGCCTGGCTTCTGTTCACGTTGGCGCCGCTGTGACCGACGGACTCCAGCCGCACGAGGAATCGGCGTACGCCGAACTGCTGGCGCACGCCGAGGCGGGCCGAACCGTTCCGCTGGTGATGGCGGCGCCGCGGCGGGGAAAGCCGCCGCGGCACTGGATCGACCTCACCCCGCAGGAGCGGACCGCTGCCGTCGCCGACCTCGGGATGGCGACGTTCCGCCGCGGCCAGCTCGACCGCCACCTGTTCGAGCACCTCAGCACCGACCCCGCCGAGTGGACGGACATCTCCCGGGGGGACCGAGAGCGGCTGGCGCAGGGCTTCGTCCCCGCACTGCTCACCCGGGTGCGCGACCAGCGGGCCGACGCCGGCACGACGGTCAAGACGCTCTGGCGACTGTTCGACGGTTCCCTGGTCGAGTCCGTCCTGATGCGCTACGGCGTCCCGGGGCTGCGGGCCAGCGGGCGGGGCCGGGAGCGGGCGACGGTCTGCATCTCCTCGCAGGCCGGCTGCGGGATGGCCTGCCCGTTCTGCGCCACCGGGCAGGGGGGGCTGCAGCGCAACCTCAGCGCCGCCGAGATCCTGCTGCAGGTGGTGGACGCCGCCCGGACGCTGCGCGATGGCGACATCCCCGGCGGCCCCGGCCGGGTGAACAACATCGTCTTCATGGGCATGGGCGAGCCGATGGCCAACTACAAGGCCGTGCTGTCGGCGGTGCGGGCGATCACCTCACCGAACCCGGACGGCCTGGGGATCTCGGCGCGCGGGGTGACCGTCTCGACCGTCGGCCTGGTGCCACGGATCCGGCAGCTCGCCGGCGAGGGGCTGCCGGTCACCCTTGCCGTGAGCCTGCACGCCCCCGACGACGAGCTCCGCGACGAGCTCTGCCCGGTCAACACCCGCTGGCAGGTGGCCGAGGTGGTGGACGCCGCGCACGGCTACTTCACCGCGACCGGCCGCCGGGTGTCGATCGAGTACGCCCTGATCCGCGACGTCAACGACCAGGCCTGGCGGGCCGACGCCCTGGCCGACGTGTTGCGCCGCGGCGGCCACGGTTGGGTACACGTCAACCTGATCCCGCTGAACCCGACGCCGGGCTCGAAGTGGACGGCCTCGCGCCGGGCCGACGAGGACGAGTTCGTCCGGCGGCTCCGCGCGGCCGGGGTGCAGACCACCGTCCGCGACACCAGGGGACGCGAGATCGACGGCGCCTGCGGCCAGCTGGCGGCGGTCGACCGCGCCTCGTCCTGAGCCGCGACGCCGGGCGCCGGGCTCAGCCTGGCTCTTCAACACATCTCCCAGCCAACGAGACCTGAATTCTGAGCTCGTATGCA
>JAVHXR010000096.1:0-5448 GCA_031119515.1 Propionicimonas sp. | reverse complement strand
GTGCAGAGCGCACCCGCCGCGGCGGCACCCGTCGCCGCAGAAGACGACGACGACCTGCTCGACGCACTGTTCTGAGAGAAGCTGTTAGGCCGCTCGCAACTTCGGCACCGCCATTGAGCGTTCCAGCAGTGCCAGCACCTCGTCCACGCTGTCGCACAGGTGGATCCGGCCGGCGAACTCGCGTCCGAGGGCCAGCGCCTCAACCAGCGGCCAGGCCGGCAGCTGGCGGGTCCAGTGCTCGATGCCGAGCAGGATGAGCGGCGGGATCGTGCCGCCGGTGGCGTAGTAGCGCGGGGTGAGCGCCTGGAAGATCTCCTGCACGGTGCCGGCCGCGCCCGGCAGGCAGACCAGCCCGCCGGTGGACAGCCGCAGCAGGATGTCCTCGCGGATCGCGTTGGAGAACAGCTTGGCGATCCCGCCGGAGAACGCGTTCGGCGGCTCGTGGCCGTACACCCAGGTGGGGATCCCGATGCTCGGCCCGGTGAGCCGGTGGCCGGCCCGCACCTCGAACGCCGCCCGCGCCCACTCGCTGGTCTCGGCGTCGGTGTCGAACCGCGGGTGCCGGGCGAGCAACTCGAGCGCCTGCTCGACCTCCGACCACGGCCCGACCAGGGCGGCGCCCAGGGCGGCGGCCTCCATCGCGCCGGGGCCGCCGCCGGTGAAGACGGTGTGGCCGCGGGCGGCGAGTTCGCGGCCGAGCCTGACCGCCTCGGCGTAGGCCGTGCTACCGCGCTCGGAGCGGTGCCCACCCATCACGCCGACGGGGGCCGTCACCGGGTTGTCCTCCAGGGCGTCCACCACCGAGTAGTCGTGCAGGGTCATGGCGAGTTCCGCGGTCAGGTCGCGGTGCCGGCTGTGGTGCTGCCACCACCGGTAGACCCCGGCGTCGAAGCTGCGCTGGTACCCCTCGTCGAGCCGGCTGTACAGCTCCTCGGGACGGTAGAGGCCCGACCGGTACGGGTTGAACGGCAGGTCGGGCAGCCGCGGGAAGACCAGCGCCCCGGCCTCGACCAGGAGCTGATCGGCGCCGGGGTCGAGGGTGCAGCCGAGCAGCACGGCCCCCGCGATCCCCGCCGCCAGCAGTTCGGGCGTCCGTCCGGTCAGGTCGAGGGACTGCAGGCAGGTGCGGGCGAGCCCCGTCCCGCTGGCCAGCCGCTGGTCGAGGGCGGCGGCCGATTCCAGTTCAGCCCTCACGCGTCGATCTGCTCCGCCCTGGCCAGGATCAGGCGGTCGAGCACCGGTTCGGGGATCGGGTGGTCGGCGGTGAACCGGACGGTGCCCTTGGCCAGGGAGAAGCCCTCGAGGTCACCGCGGACGCCGTCGATGGCGGCCGGGCTGAACGGGTAGAGCCCGATGTGGTCACGGGCGTTCATCACCGACAGCAGCGCCTTGCCCCGGTAGCGCAGCGCGGGCATGCCGTAGCTGACGCCGTCCACGGCATCGGGCACCAGCTTCCTGGCCCGCGCGTAGACCTGTTCGATGGCGCTCCGTTGCGGCTCCGGCAGGTCCGCCAGGTAGTCGGTCAGTTCGGACATGCCCGCAGCCTAGAACAGCGGCTGCCAATCCACGACGGCAGGGTGCGGCCCGTCCCCGGCTGGACAGTTGTCGTCGATGTCGGCGACAACTGTCCAGCGAAGGCTGTGGACAACGTCCGGTTGTCCACAGGCATCCGATCGGTGTGGTCCATTGGGGGCTGGGCGAGCAAGAACAGGAGCATGCACCCCCGACAGGATCCGACTCCGGCTCACCGGCTCCTTGCCGCCGGCCAGCAGGGCTACCTGACAGCCGAACAGGCCGTACGGCTGGGGCTGCCGGCCGGCGCCCTGGACCGGCTGGCAGCCCAGGGTCACTGGGATCGCCCGGCGCGCGGGCTCTATGACCTCCGCCCCGGGCAGGACTCCCTCGACCGCAGGGTGTGGGCTGCCGTGCTGCTGGCCGGCGAGCCGTGCGCGGTGGGTGGCCTGGGCGCGCTCCACCTGCTGGGCATGGCGCTCGACGTGCCGGGCTTGGTCGTGTGGGTACCGGACGACCGGCGTCCCCGTCCGGCCAGCCCGGCGAGGATCCGGCGGGACGGCCTGGACCGGCTGGCGCGGGCGGGCGGGATCCCGCCCCGGATCTGCGCGGAGGACGCGCTGCTCGACGCCTGTCGCGGGCTGGCGGCGGGCCCGATGGTGAGCCTGCTGGCGGACGCGATCCGGCTCCGGCTGACGACCGCGCAGCGGGTCGCCGACCAGCTCGAGAGCCGCCGGCGGGTGCCCAACCGTCGGCTGATCGAGGCGATCCTCGGCGACCTCCACGGGGTGGAGAGCACCCTGGAGTGGACCTACCGGCGCGACGTCGAGCGGGCTCACCGGCTGCCGGAAGCCCGTCGCCAGGTGTCGCTCAGCGCGGGCACCCGGAGCGACGTCAGCTACGAGGGGTTCGGCGTGCTCGTTGAACTCGACGGGCGGCGCGGCCACCTCGATGCCGCCGCCGCGTTCCGCGACCTCGCCCGGGACAACCGGCATGCCGGAGCCGGGTTGATCACGCTGCGGTACGGCAGCGCCGACGTTCGCGGCCGGCCCTGCCAGGTGGCCCGTCAGGTGTGGGCCACCCTGGTCGCCAGGGGCCTGGGAGAGCCCTTCCATCCCTGCCGGCGCTGCCAGACCACGTAGCTGGACGGTTCTCCGTGTTGTCGCGGACAACTGTCCGGTATGCGGCGGGTGGGCTGATGCGGGCCCTGTGGCTGGAGGGTTCTCCGTGTTGTCGCGGACAACTGTCCAGCGAGTGCGGGGTCCTAGACTGGCCGGCGTGCGCACAGTGGTGATCCTCGGCAGTACCGGGTCCATCGGAACCCAGGCGGTCGAGGTGATCACGGCCCGCCCCGAACAGTTCACGGTGGTGGGGCTGTCCGCCGGCGGCTCGTCGGTCGACCTGCTGGTCGCGCAGGCCCGCCAGCTGCGGCCACGGGTGGTCGCCGTCAGCGACCCGGCCGCCGCCGCCTCGGTCCGTGCGGCCCTGGAAGGCGTCGAGGTCTGGGAGGGTCCGGATGCGTCCACCCGCCTGGCGGGGATCGAGGCCGACGTGGTCCTCAATGCGATCACCGGCGCCGCCGGGCTGGAGCCGACGCTGGCCACCCTGGCCGCCGGCACCACGCTCGCGCTGGCGAACAAGGAGTCGCTGGTGATCGGCGGCCGGCTGGTCACGGACGCGGCCGCGCCCGGCCAGATCGTCGCCGTCGACTCCGAGCACTCGGCATTCGCGCAGGCGCTCCGCGCCGGGCGTGCCGAGGAGGTGCGCCGGCTGGTCCTGACCGCCTCCGGGGGCCCGTTCCGGGGCCGCACCCGCGCCGAGCTCGCCGCGGTGACCCCCGAGCAGGCGATGGCCCACCCGACCTGGGACATGGGGCGGGTGATCACCATCAACTCCGCGACCCTGGTCAACAAGGGGCTCGAACTGCTCGAGGCGGGCCTGCTGTACGACGTCCCGCTCGAAGCGATCCAGGTCGTCGTCCACCCGCAGTCGGTCGTCCACTCGATGGTCGAGTTCCACGACGGCTCGACGATCGCGCAGTGCTCGCCGCCCGACATGAAGCTCCCGATCGCGCTCGGCCTGGCCTGGCCGGACCGGGTCGCGGACGCCGCGGCGGCCTGTGACTGGACGCGGGCCGCGTCCTGGACCTTCGAGCCGCTGGACGACGACGCGTTCCCGGCCGTCGAGCTCGCCCGTCGGGTCGGGCTGGCCGGCGGGGTGGCGCCGGCGGTGTACAACGCCGCCAACGAGGTCAGCGTCGACGCCTTCTGCGCCGGCCGGTTGGGGTTCACGGGGATAGTTGACGTCGTGACCTACTGTGTGGATCGGCTGCTCCAGCCGGACGGACCGGAGTTCGGCGGATTCTCGGTGGCCGGCGTGCTCACCGCCGACCGGTGGGCGCGGGAACTCGCCGGAGCGCGGATCGCAGAAGTGGAGAGCCCATGGACCTGGTGACCACGATCGGCTTCGGGATCATCTTCTTCGCGCTGATCATGGTGTCGGTCGCGCTCCACGAGATCGGCCACATGGTGCCCGCCAAGCGCTTCGGGGTGCGGGTGCCGCAGTACATGGTGGGCTTCGGCCCGACGATGTGGTCGACCGTCCGCGGCGAGACCGAGTACGGGATCAAGTGGTTCCCGCTGGGCGGCTACGTCCGGTTGCTGGGCATGTACCCGCCGCGGGCGGAACGGGCCGGCAAGCCCGGACGCTTCAGCGAGCTCGCCGAGTCCGCACGCGAGCAGGAGTGGTCGCAGATCACCCCTGCCGACGTCGAGGGCGAGCGGTTGTTCTACCAGAAGAAGACCTGGCAGAAGCTGGTCGTGATGTTCGGCGGGCCGTTCATGAACATCCTGATCGCGTTCCTGCTGTTCTGGGGGATCACCGGCCTCTACGGCGTCTACCGCCCGCAGACCACCATCGCCTACGTCCAGCAGTGCGTGATCCCGGCCGACGCCCAGCGCACCGAGTGCGCGGCCGGCGACCAGCCAACCCCCGCCGCCGCGGCCGGACTGCGCGCCGGAGACACGGTGGTGCTGTTCAACGACGTCCCGATCACCTCCTACGAGCAGCTCAGCGGCCTGATCCGGGCCAACCTCGACAATGCCGCCGCGATCGTCGTCGAGCGTGAGGGCGCGCGGGTCGAGCTCGTGCCCGTCCACACCCTGGTGACCGGCGTCCGGGACACCTGGGACCCGTCCAGGATCGTCCCCGCCGGGTGGCTCGGGGTCTCGCCCGAGCAGGTGCTGACCACCGGCGGGCCGGTCGTGGTGCTGTCCGACATGGCGACCATGACCGGCCAGAGCCTGGTCGCGCTGGCGCAGTTCCCGGTGAAGGTCTGGAACGTCGGAGCCGACCGAGCTGAAGAAGCTGCTGGGTGATGCCGACCTGCGCTGGCAGGCGAAGGCGGTCACCTTCGCGTCCCTGCTCGCCTCGATCAACCTGTTCCTGGCGATCTTCAACCTGGTGCCGCTGCCGCCGCTGGACGGCGGCCACATGCTCGGGGCGGTGTGGGAGTGGCTGCGCCGCAGGGTCGCCGGGCTGCGGGGCAGGCCCGACCCGGGACCGTTCGACACCGCCCGGCTGCTGCCGGTGGCCTACGGCGTCGCGGCGCTGCTGCTGGCCAGCGGCCTGGTACTGATCCTGGCCGACATCCTCAGCCCGCTCCAGCTGTTCTGACCGCAGCGGCGAGTTCCCCCACCGCCTGCTCGACCAACCGGTCGGCGAGGTTGCCGTAGCCCAGGACGAGGCCCTGCGGGCCGTCCCCGTCGCCCGCGCGGCAGGTCCGCAGGTCCATCACCTGGACGCCCCGGACGGCGGCCGCACGCGTGACCGCGTCCGCCCGTACCCCGGCGGGGAGCTCGACCAGCAGGTGCAGGCCGGCGGCGACCCCCGACACCCGCCACCGGGGCAGCTGCTCGGCGAGGGCCGCCACCAGGC
>JAVHXR010000095.1 GCA_031119515.1 Propionicimonas sp. | reverse complement strand
TTGTTGAACCAGACGTACTCGGTGCCGGCCCGGTTGGTCCAGGCCTGCTTGCAGGTCACCGAGCAGGTGTGGCAGCCGATGCACTTGTCGAGGTTCATGACCATCCCGACCTGCGCCATCACCCGCTTCGGGGGGCGCCGGGTGGCCGGGGGACGGGACGCTGTCCGGGTCATCAGTACGTCACCTCCTGGGAGCGGCGGCGGACGGTGGAGACGATGTCGCGCTGCACTCCGGTCGGGCCGAGGTAGTTGAAGGCGTAGGACTGGTGGGCGTAGGCGCCGATCAGGTGGGTCGGCTTGACCAGGATCCGGGTCACCGAGTTGTGGATGCCGCCGCGCTTGCCGGTGGCCTCGGACTTGGGGACGTCGATGGTCCGCTCCTGCGCGTGCTGGACGTAGCAGATCCCGTCCGGGAGCTTGTGGGTGACGACCGCCCTCGCCACGAACACCCCGTTGGCGTTGGTCAGCTCGATCCAGTCGTTGTCGGCGACCCCGATGGAGGCGGCGTCGGCGACGCTCAGCCAGGCCTGCGGGCCGCCTCGTCCGAGACTGAGCATGAACAGGTTGTCCTGGTACTCCGAGTGGATCGACCACTTGTTGTGGACGGTCAGGTAGCGCAGCGTGATCGCCTTCTCCCCGGTGGGGCCGAGGGCCGGCTCGCCGAAGGCGTGGGTCATGTCCAGCGGGGGCCGGAAGGTGGGCAGCTGCTCGCCGGCGTCGATCATCCAGTCGTGGTCGAGGAAGAAGTGCATCCGGCCACTCAAGGTGTGCCAGGGCTTCAGCCGCTCGGTGTTGATGGTGAACGCTGCGTAGCGGCGTCCGCCGGTCTCCGAGCCCGACCACTCCGGCGAGGTGATCACCGGCTGCGGCGCGGCCTGGGTCTGGGCGAAGGTGATGAGCCGCTCCTCCTGCCCCTCGGAGAGGTCGGCGAGCCTGCGTCCGGTCTTGGCCTCCAGGTCGTGGAAGCCCTGGGTGGCCAGTTCGCCGTTGGTGGTGCCCGAGCAGGTCAGGATCGCCTCGGCCAGCCGGGCGTCGGTGTCGATCGCCGGACGGCCGGCGCCGGCGCCGCTCGGCATCACGCCGTGCAGCCGGGCCAGTCGCCGGACCGGTTCGGTCATGTCGTAGGTGATGTTCTTCACCGTGAAGCCGAGCCGGTCGGCGAGCGGGCCGACGGTGGCCAGCTTGTCGGCGATGGCGGTGTAGTCGCGCTCGACCACCGTCAGGTTCGGGAGGTTCCTGCCCGGCACGGCCGGCAGGTCGGTGCCCTTCCAGTCCGGTACGTGGCCGCCGGGCTGCGCGATCTGCCCGGGGGTGTCGTGCTGCAGCGGGACGGCGACCAGGTCGCTGCGGGTGCCGAGATGATCCTTGGCCAGGGTGGAGATCGCCCGGGCGAGCAGGTGGAAGAAGTCGAAGTCGCTCCTGGCCTCCCACGGCGGGTCGATCGCCGGGGTGAAGGCGTGCACGTAGGGGTGCATGTCGGTGCTGGAGATGTCGTGCTTCTCGTACCAGGTGGCGGCGGGGAACACGAGGTCGGAGAGCAGCGTCGTCGAGGTCATCCGGAAGTCGGCCGAGATCAGCAGGTCGAGCTTGCCCTCCGGCGCCTCGTCGCGGAACGCCACCACGGACGGGCGGGCGTCCGCCGCGTGGTGGTTCGGCATCAGGTTCGACCCGGTGCCGAGCAGGTGTTTGAGGAAGTACTCGTTGCCCTTCGCCGAGGAGCCGAACAGGTTGGATCGCCAGACCACCATCGTCCGCGGCCAGTTCGCCGGTGCGTCGATGTCCTCCAGCGCCGTGGTGAGGGTGCCCGCCTTGAGCTGGGCGGCCACCCAGGCGCCGACCGACTCGGCCTCGCCTGCCGCCACCGCGGCGCTGGCCTCGTCGGCGAGGTCGAGCGGGTTGCGGTCGAACTGCGGGTAGAACGGCATCCAGCCGAGCCGATGGCTGAGAGCCATGGCGTCGGCGGTGTGCAGGCCGTCCAGGCTGCCCGTCGACAGCGGCGACTTCACCCGGTCGGCGGAGTAGCCGTCGGTGCGCCACTGGTCGGTGTGCATGTACCAGTAGCCGGTGCCGATCATCGTCCGTGGCGGACGCGACCAGTCCAGAGCATTGGCGAGGTTGAACCAGCCGGTCATCGGCCGGCACTTCTCCTGCCCGACGTAGTGCGCCCAGCCGCCGCCGTTGCGGCCGATGCAGCCGGTGAGCATGAGCAGCGCCATGATCGCCCGATAGGTGACGTCGGCGTGGAACCAGTGGCAGATCCCGGCGCCGATGATGATCATCGTGCGGCCCTGCGAATCCTCGGAGTTCTTCGCGAACTCGCGGGCGATCCGCAGGCACGCCTCGGCCGGGACGGAGGTGATCTCGGCCTGCCAGGCCGGGGTGTAGGGCGAACTGACGTCGTCGTAGCCGGACGGCCACTGGCCGGGCAGTCCCTCTCGGCCGACCCCGTACTGGGCGAGCATCAGGTCCAGCACGGTGGTGACGAGGTGGTCGCCGACCTTCACGGCCGGGACGCCGCGCCGGATCACGGTGCCCTCCCCGCGCGGGTCCTCGAAGCAGGGCAGCGCGATCTCGACGGGCTCGGCGCCGGGGGCGCCCGCAAGGCTGAGCGCGGGCTGGAGGTCACCGAGATCGAGGTTCCAGCGACCCTTGCCGGCCTCGTTGTAGCGGTCCCCCATGGTGCCGTTGGGGATCGCCGGCCCGCCGGTGACCGCGTCCCACAGCACGGTGCGGAAGGCGGCATCGGTCGTGCCGTCGTCCGGGGTGCGGCGGGCGGTCCGCAGCGTCGCCTCGTCGAGGTCGGCGGCGGTGAGGAACTTGGCGGCGGTCAGCCCGTGGCCGTCGGGGTGCTCGACGAGGGTGACCAGCATCGGCAGGTCGGTGTACTGCTTCACGTAGTCGGTGAAGAACGGCACCTGCCGGTCGACGTAGTTCTCCTTGAGGATGACGTGGCCCATCGCCATCGCCAGGGCGGCGTCGGTGCCGGCCTGGGCGGGCAGCCACTCGTCGGCGAACTTGACGTTGTCGGCGTAGTCGGGGCTGACGGTGACGACCTTGGTGCCGCGGTAACGCACCTCGGCCATCCAGTGCGCGTCCGGCGTCCGGGTCACCGGGACGTTGGAGCCCCACATCATCAGGTAGGTGGCGTCCCACCAGTCCCCGGACTCGGGGACGTCGGTCTGGTCGCCGAACACCTGTGGGCTGGCCACCGGCAGGTCGGCGTACCAGTCGTAGAACGAGGTCATCGCGCCGCCGATGAGGTGGTTGAACCGGGTGCCCACGGCGTGGCTGACCATCGACATCGCAGGGATCGGGGAGAACGAGACGCAGCGGTCGGGTCCGTAGGTCTTGATGGTGTTCACGTAGGACGCGGCGGCGATCTCGACCGCCTCGTTCCACGAGATCCGTACCAGGCCGCCCTTGCCCCTCGCCTGCTGGTAGCGCCGTCGGGTCTCCGGGGTGTTCGCCACCTCCGCGAACGCCAGGACCGGGTCGCCCAGCCGGGACTTCGCATCCCGGTAGGCCTCGACGAGGACCGCCCGGCCGTAGGGGTAGCGCACCCGGGTGGGCGAGTAGGTGTACCAGCTGAAGGCGGCCCCGCGGGGGCAGCCGCGCGGCTCGTACTCGGGCCGGTCGGGTCCGGTGGTCGGGTAGTCGGTCTGCTGCGACTCCCAGGTGATGATCCCGTCCTTCACGTACACCTTCCACGAGCAGGAGCCCGTGCAGTTCACCCCGTGGGTGGAGCGAACCACCTTGTCGTGGCTCCACCGGTCGCGGTAGAAGACGTCGCCCTCGCGGCCGCCCTCGCGGAAGACGGCGCGGCCGTCGTCGGTCTCCTCCCACCTGGTGAAGAACCGGCCCAGCTTGAGCAGCGCCTCCGCTGCCGGCCCGTCCACCCGTGCACGCCCGGTCGTCATGCGAATTGCATACCACCGGGGAACGCCCGCGTCCCGGCTTTCTTCCAAATAGTTGGGGTTTTCTCTCGGGAGCCCTCCGCTCCCGGTTGCCTCGAGGGCTCAGCCGCCCGCGAAGGGTGGGAGGACGTCGATCCTCGCCCCCGTCGGCAGCTCCGCCGCCGGGTCGGCGACCCGGCGTCCGTCCACCAGCAACGAGCACCGGGTCAGCACCGCGGCGAGCTCGGGACGGGCGTCGCCGAGCAGGGCGACCAGGCCGTCGGCGCTCAGCGGGCCGTCCACCACCTGGCCGCGGCGCCCGGCGGCGTCTGCGGCAGCGGCGTAGAAGTTCACCTGCACCGGCTATCCCCCGATCGAGCTCATGGTGCGCTCCGGCTGCCGGAAGCCCGCCGTCCCGATCCCGTGCCCGGGACCCTTGCCGCGGTGGGCGCCGAGCCAGAGCTCCGCGAGCTCCTCGTCGCTGGCGCCCTCGCGGAGCGGGGTGCGCAGGTCGGTCTCGGTCTGGCTGAACAGGCAGGTCCGCACCTGGCCGTCGGCGGTGAGCCGGGTGCGGTCGCACGCTCTGCAGAACGGGCGGGTGACCGAGGCGATGACGCCGATCCGGCCGCGCACCGCACCGTCGTCGCCCAACACCTGCCAGTCCTCGGACGGCGCGGCGCCACGGCCGGGCAGCGGCACCAGCCGGTAGTGCTCCTGCAGCCTGCCGAGCACCTCGGCCGCGCTCACCATCGCCGTCCGGTCCCAGCCGTGCCGCGGTCCCAACGGCATCTGCTCGATGAACCGGAGCTCGTAGCCGCGCTCCAGGCAGAACTCGGCCAGCGGGACGACGTCCTGCTCGTTGGCGTCGCGCATCACGACGGTGTTGACCTTGACCGGACGCAGCCCGCTCGCCGCCGCGGCCTCGAGCCCACGCAGTACCTCCGGCAGCCGGTCGCGCCGGGCGAGCCGGGCGTAGCGGGCCGGGTCGAGGGAGTCGAGCGAGACGTTCACCCTGCCCAGCCCGGCCGCCACCAGGCCCTCCAGTTGCCGGTCCAGGCCGATCCCGTTGGTGGTCAGGGCGACCTCAGGCGGTTCCGCGTCCCGGGTCCGCAGCTCGCGGACGGAACGGATGATCCCCGCCAGGCCGGGGCGCAGCAGCGGCTCGCCACCGGTCAGGCGCAGCTTCCGGACGCCGAGTCGCCCGACGGCGACGCCGACCAACCTGACCACCTCCGCGTCGGAGAGGATCGTCCGGCCCGGCAGCCAGGCCAGCCCGTCGGCGGGCATGCAGTAGCTGCAGCGCAGGTTGCACCGGTCGGTGAGCGACACCCTGAGGTCCTCCGCGACCCGGCCGTAGGCGTCCACCAGCCCCGGCATCGGCTGCGTCGCGAGCGTCACGCCTGCCCCCCGGGTTGTCGAAGTCGGCCCCACCGGCCGCGGTGGATTGTTACGATTATCTCGTACAAATCGCCCCGGCGGTGGCCGGTGAGTGGAGCATTGATGACAGCGGTTCGGGACCGGGTGCCGCGCGCCGGGCTTGGTCCGACGCGCGCGGACGTGCTCGCGCACCTGCGGGAGGCCGCGTCGGCCCAGCCGGTGACGGCGATCGCCGCGGCCGTCGACCTCCACCCCAATACTGCCCGGTTCCACCTCGACGCCCTGGTCGACCAGCACCTCGTCGCCCGCGAGTACGAGAAGCGGGACCGGCCGGGACGCCCCAAGCTGCTGTACCGGGCCGAGCCGCGGCAGCCCTCCGAGGCGGCCGCGCTACAGGACCTCGCCGGTGCGCTCGTCCGCCATCTCGACCGGCTTGGTGACGAGTCGGACGACCAGGCCGAGGCCGCCGGACGGTTCTGGGGCGAGGAACTCGCCGCCGCCCGTCCCGACCAGCGCCCGCTCGACCGGGTGGTGTCGACCCTCGCCGAACTGGGCTACCAGCCGACCGTCGTCGGCGAGCCCGCCGAGGCCGTCGTGCTGACCCCCTGCCCGCTGCGCGCCCTCGACATCGGCGAGGTACCGCCCGACCGGCTGCCCTCGATCTGCCGGCTCCACCTCGGCCTGATGCGCGGCCTGCTGGCCGACGACCCGGAGTTCGGGGTCGGCGAGCTGCACCCGCTCGCGACGCCGACCAGCTGCGTCGCCCGGCTGACCCGGCTCGGCGATGCCTGAGCACGACCGCGCGGCCACCCCGGGCGACGGTCTCGTCGCCCGGCCGCGCCAGGGCCTCACCCCGCCGCCGCGGGTCCGGCTCAGCGTCGCGGAGTACCGGGCCGAACTCCTCGCCCTGGTCGAGCCGGACCACAGGTCCGAACGGGTCGCCCTCGACGAGGCGCAGGGCAGGGTGCTGGCAGAGGACGTCCTGGCCGCCACGGCCAACCCTGCCTTCGACAACTCCGCGATGGACGGCTACGCGGTCCGCTATGCCGACGTCAGCGAGCTGCCCGCGCGGCTCCAGGTCGTGGGCGAGCTCCCTGCCGGCAGCTCGTGGGACCCAGACCTCGGCCCGGGTGAGTGCGTCCTGATCATGACGGCAGCACCGCTGCCGACCCGCGCCGACACCGTCGGGCCGCTGGAGGACACCGACGGCGGCCGGGACTGGGTGGAGGTGGCCGCCACCCCGGGCGCGCTCGGGGCGCACGTCCGGCGCTCGGGCGAGGACTACCCGGCCGGCGCCGTAGTGGCTGTGGCCGGGACGCGGCTGGCGCCCGGCTCGCTCGGCGCGGTGGCGACGGCCGGTGCGACCGCTGTCGCGGCGCGCCCGCGTCCGGTGGTGGCGGTCTGCGCTACCGGTGACGAACTGGTCGACGACGGCGCCGAACTCGGCCGCGGCCGGCTGCATGAATCCAACTCCCACGCCCTCGCCGCGGCGCTTCGCAGGGACGGCGCCGAGGTCGTCCGGGGCGCTCCGCTACCCGACGACGCCGCGGCGCTGGCCCGGTGGCTGGACGCCTCGGCGCCCGGAGCGGATCTCGTCCTGCTCACCGGCGGCGCCAGCGTCGGGGCCCACGACGTCGTCCGCGACCTGCTCACCGCCCGGGCGGGCGGGGTGTTCCGGCACGTCATGGTGCAGCCGGGCAAGCCGCAGGGCTGGGCACGCTGGGCGGGCACCCCGGTTGTCGCGCTGCCGGGAAACCCGCTGTCGGCCACGCTGTGCTACGAGGTGTTCGTCCGGCCGCTGCTGGCCCGCCGCCTCGGCTGCCCCCCGCCGGCCAGCCTGGTGGCGGTCGCGGCGTCCGGCTGGTCCTGCCCACCGGGCCGGGCGCAGGTGGTGCCGGTCGTGCTGGCCAGCGCCGAGGACGGTCGGCTGCTGGCCCGTCCCGCCCACCCTCGTGGCTCTGCCTCCCACCTCGCCTCGTCGCTGGCGTCCGCCGACGCGATCGCGCTGGTCGGGGAGCAGGTCGAGCAGGTGGCGGCCGGCGACCTGCTCGAGGTGCAGGTGCTGGCGTGATCGAGTTCGACGCCGTCGTCCTGGCCGGCGGACGGGGCAGCCGGCTCGGCGGGATCCGCAAGCCGGAGCTGCGGGTCGGCGGCCGCCGGCTGGTGGACGTCGCCCTGGCAGCGGTGTCGGCGGCGCGCCGCGTGGTGGTGGTGGGCGACGTCGACCTCCCGCCCGGGACGGCGCGAACGCGGGAGGACCCGCCCTACGGCGGGCCGGTCGCGGCGGTGGCCGCCGGGCTGTCGCACCTGCCCGACCACGCCGGCTGGACGCTGCTGCTGGCCGGCGACCTGCCCGGCGCCGAGGCGGCCGTCGCCCGACTGCTCCAGGCGGCACCCCTGGCCGACGAGGACGGGATCTGCCTGCGGGACGGCGACGGCCGGCTGCAGTGGCTGCTCGGCTGCTACCGCACCGTGGCGTTGCAGGCGAGGCTGGCCGATCGTGGCGAGCCACCGCTGACCGCGATGCACCGGCTACTCGGCCCGCTTCGGCTGCGTGGGATCGACCCCGCCGGCAGCCGGGTCGACGACGTCGACACCCCCGCCGACGCCGCTCGCTGGGACATCCGCCTGCCCACAGCCCCGACCGTCGCCGCGGCTACGCTGTCGGGCGAACCCGCGAGACCGGAGGAGCGCATGACCGAGCCACGGTTCACCCACCTCGACGCCGCCGGGAGCGCCCGGATGGTGGACGTGTCCGGGAAGGAGCCGACGGCACGGTCGGCGACCGCGCGCGGCTTCGTGAGCTGCCCGCCGGCCGTCGTCGCAGCGCTGCGCTCCGACCGCGTACCCAAGGGCGACGTGCTCGCGGTGGCGCGGATCGCAGGGATCGCCGCCGCAAAGCGCACCCCCGAGCTGTTGCCGCTGGCGCACGTGATCGGCGTCCACGGCGTCAGCGTCGACCTGGCGGTGACCGACACCGGGGTCGCCGTCACCGCGACCGTCCGGACCGCCGATCGGACCGGCGTCGAGATGGAGGCGCTCACCAGCGTCGCCGTCGCCGCGCTGGCGGTGGTCGACATGGTGAAGGGGCTCGACAAGCGGGTCGCCATCGAGTCGGTGGAGCTGGTGGCGAAGTCCGGCGGTCGCTCCGGCGACTGGCACCGTCCGCCCGCGTAGCCCGGCGGTACTCCGCGGCGGCGCCGGCGGCGGGACGCCGGCCGGGTCAGGCCATCCCTGACCACCGGTAGCTGCCGTCGGCCTCGAGCTGCTGCTTCCAGATCGGCAGCTCCCGCTTCACGGCCTCGACCACGGCCTCGCAGACCTCGAAGGCCAGCCGGCGGTGCGGTGCCGAGACCGCCACCACGAACGCCGGTTCGCCGACCCCGAGCCGCCCGGTCCGGTGGACGGCAGCCACCCTGGCCTCCCCGTCCCCGTCGACCTGCTGCAGCACCGCGGCGACCAGCTCCACGATCCGCCCGGAAGCGGCGGGGTGGCTGGTGTAGTCCAGGGCCACCACCTCTCCGGCGGCCTCGGGATCGTGGTCGCGCACCCGGCCGACGAACAGCGTGGCGGCACCGGCCGCCGGATGCTCCACCAGCGCCAGCAGCGCCGCCGGATCGACCGGCTCGGAGC
>JAVHXR010000094.1 GCA_031119515.1 Propionicimonas sp. | reverse complement strand
CGCCACCGGAGACCAGACCGACCTTGCCCTCCACCGGGGCATCCGCGCGCACCACGTAGTCGGGATCGGTGTACACGGTGATCAGGTCAGCGTGTGCGGCCTGGAAGCCGGCCAGGGTCTCGGCGACCACATTCTCGGGGTCGTTGATGAGTTTCTTCACAAGGCTCTCCTTTGAGACGCAGGGCGAGGGCGGGCACCTCCAACTCTGCCGTGTCCGGGGTCGGTCCAACAGGGGGGTAGTTGCGCACTTTCGTTCACCGGCGCCGGGGCCGGCTGAACGAAATCCGCCCCATCAGCCGTTGCCGCGGCGCGGTTGCGCAACTCGCCGACGGAAACGACCCGCGGCTCCCCGGTCGGGTGGCACGGGGGAGCCGCGGGGCTGGCGGTGGCGGAGGGATTTGAACCCTCGGAGGGTTTCCCCTCACGCGCTTTCGAGGCGCGCTCTTTAGGCCGCTCAGACACGCCACCGCGGGTGAGTGTAGCCAACCGTGAGGTGGCCGGGCCAATCGCGAGGCGGCGGCTGGCCGACCAGACCGGGACGCTCGCCCGGCGCGGGCGGGCCGGCGGATGCGGTGGCGGGGTGGTCGAAGGGGGGTAGGCAAGGTCGGGCGCGCTGCGGCCTCCCCGGCCCGCCTGCCCTACAGCACCCTGACCATCAGCAGCGCCGGCTTGTCCGGCCACAGGCCGTGGATCTCCTCGACCGGCAGGAAGCCCATCTCGTCGTAGAACGCCCGGGTCGCGGCATAGCGCGGATCGGGATGGGAGGGGCCGAGGGTCTTCGCCTGGATCAGGCGGGTGCCGAACGCGCGGGCGTCCCCCTCGACGGCGGCAAGCAGGCGCCGGCCGATCCCCTGCCGCAGGTAGGCGCTGCGTACCGCCATCAGGTACACCTCCACCGACTCCCGGAAGTGCGGTTCCAGCAGCAGGACGCCGACCACCTCAGCGTCCTCGGCGACCGCGTGGTAGGTGACCATGTGCGTGGCTGCCGCCTGGTAGTCGGCCACCGCGTGCGGCAGGACGTAGCCCTCGGGCAGGTCTGCCAGGACGGACGCGGCGACCGCGGCGTCGGGTTCGGTGCGGCGGACGGTGATGTGCACGCGCGAATCCTACGTCCGGCTCACTCGCGGTGCGAGGAGAAGAAGCCCTGCAGCAGCGCCCCGCACTCCGCCTCGAGGATGCCGGGGACGACCGCCGGGCGGTGGTTCAGCCGAGGGTCGCGCACCACGTCCCACAGCGAGGCGACCGCCCCGGCCTTCGGGTCGAACGCGCCGAACACCAGGCGCTGGACACGAGCCAGGACGAGCGCGCCGGCGCACATCGTGCACGGCTCCAGGGTGACGACCAGGGTGCAGCCCTCCAGCCGCCAGCTGCCGAGGGCGGTCGCTGCCCGGCGCAGCGCCAGCACCTCGGCATGGGCGGTCGGGTCGCCCAGCAGCTCGCGCTCGTTGCCCGCGGAAGCGACAGCCTCGCCGGCCGGGTCCAGCACGACAGCGCCGATCGGGACGTCGGCGTGCCCGGCGGCCGCCTCCGCCGCCGCCAACGCCAGCCGCATCGCCGGCTCCCAGCGGTTCACCGTGACCCGCCCTGATGACGGGGTGGCAGCGGGCGCACGGCGTCCTCAGTCGAAGCTGGCGGCGGTCCTGGCGAACTGCTGGCCGAAGTTGATCCGGGTGGCGATCCGTTCGAGCAGGTTCACCGAGTCCTCGTCGTAGTCGGACGCGATCGTCTCGAGTTCGTAGTCGTGGAGCCCGACATCGACCAGGAGGTCGAGGTCGCCGATCGGGAAGGTGTCGTCCTCGTCGTCGTCCGGGAGCTCGACCCCCAGGTAGTCGACGATGTCGCGGGCGATCGGCCAGTCGTCGGCGGCCTGGGCATCGGACAGCACGACCTGGACGTGCTTGCCGCGCACCCGCACCAGGGCGAACACCTCGGTCGCCAGCGACACCATGCCGAGTGCCCCGCCGTCGCCCGGGATCCGCCGCAGTTGACCGATCAGGCCGTCGAGGTCGTTGGCGAGTTCGAGCTCGAGGGCGAGCGCCTGCGGCTCCCCGTCCTCGCGATACAGCGCGAGGACCAGGTCGATGTCGTCCTCGCCGGCGTCCTCCGGATAGTCGTCGTCATCGTCGTCGGCGTCCTCGTCGGAGTCGTCGTCGACAGCCTCGTCGAGGTCGTCGTCGAGTTCCTCCAACCCCGGGCGGTCGTCACCGAGGTTGGGCAGCTCCATGTCGAAGTCGCCTGTCGTCCCGCTCACGCCGTGCTCCTCACTGTCCGTACCCCATCGTGTCAGAATCCCCCCGGCATGGCACGGCCCCCTCCCGGATTGGTGCGGACGTGGGGGTGGACGCCGCCGCGGTGTGAAAAGGTTGGGACGTGGAACTGCGCGCTCTCGACCATCCCCTGGTGGCCCACAAGGTCACGGTGCTGCGGGACAAGAACACCAACAGCCCGACCTTCCGGAAGCTCGTCGAGGAGCTGGTCACGCTGCTGTCCTACGAGGCCACCCGCGAGGTCAGGGTCGAGCCGGTCGAGGTGACCACGCCGATCACGACCACCACCGGAGTCGCGCTGTCGAAGCCGACCCCGCTGGTGGTGCCGATCCTGCGCGCCGGGCTCGGCATGCTCGAGGGCTTCATGCGGGTGATGCCGACGGCCGAGGTCGGCTTCGTCGGGATGGTGCGGGACGAGGAGACCCTGCAGCCGTTCACCTACGCCGAGCGGCTGCCCGCCGACCTCTCCGGCCGCCAGTGCTACGTCCTCGACCCGATGCTCGCCACCGGGGGCTCCCTGGGTGGCACCGTCCAGTTCCTGGTGGACAGGGGCGCCGACCACATCACCTGCATCTGCCTGATGGCCGCACCCGAGGGCATCCAGCGGATGCGTGAGCTGGTCGACCCGCTCGGCATCCCGTGCACCCTCGTGGTGGCGTCGGTCGACGAGCGGCTGAACGAGGTCGGCTACATCGTGCCGGGCCTGGGCGATGCCGGCGACCGGCTCTACGGCCTGGCTCAGTGAACCTGGCCGACGCCTTTCCCCCGCTCGGCCTGCGGGTCGAGGCCGGCCCGGTGGTGCTGCGTCCGATCACCGACGACGTGCTGCCCGAACTCGTCGAGGTCGCGCTGGCCGGCGTCCATCCCCCGGACCAGCGGCCGTTCTACCATCCGTGGACGGAGGCCCCTGCGGCCGAGTTGCCGGCCAACTACGTCCAGTTCCACTGGGGGGTGCGGGCCGGCTTCCGTCCTGACCGGTGGGCGCTGGAGTTCGCCGTCGAGTACGAGGGCCGGATCGTCGGCACCCAGGGCTTCAGCACGTCCGACTACCCGGTGACCAGGACCGGGGAGACCGGCTCGTGGCTCGGGCTGGAATTCCAGGGGCAGGGGATCGGCACCCGGATGCGTCAGGCGATCTGCGCATTCTGTTTCGACCACCTGGACGCGGCGGAGATCACCTCCGGCGCCTTCCTCGACAACCCGGCCTCGCTGGCGGTGAGCCGGAAGGTCGGCTACCGGCCGAACGGGCTCCGCCGGCTGGCCCGCGGCGACGAGACCGCCACGAACCAGGCGCTGCTGCTGACCCGCGACACCTTCGTCCGCGGCGAGCCGATCCACGTCACCGGCGTCGAGGCGTTCCGCCGGTTCATCGGTCTGGCCTGACTCACGGGGACGGTTCTGTCCCCGCGAACCGGCCTGGGAACCGTCCCCGCGAGTCAGGCGGCCGCCGAGTCAGCGCAGCGGGCTCAGCCGCCTCCAGGTCTGTCCCGCCGAACCGGTTTCGGAACCGTCCCCGCGAAACGTCAGCCCACAGGTTTCGGAACCGTCCCCGCGAAACGTCAGCCCAGGTCGCGGGCGAGGCCGTCGACCCGCTCGGCGCCGGGAAGGTTGAGCAGCGCGGCCCCGGGAAGGATCAGCTTGGCGGTGCGGTTCCCGGCACCGATGCAGACGAACTCGCTGTCCGCCACCGCGGCGTCCACCCACACCGGCCACTCCGGCGGCAGGCCGACGGGGGTGATCCCGCCGTACTCCATCCCGGAGGCGGCCACCGCGACCTCCATCGGGGCGAAGGACGCCTTGCGAACGTCCAGCCGGCGGCGCACCACGTTGTTGACGTCCACCCGGCGGTGGGCCAGCGTCATGCAGCACGCCTGCCGTTCGTCACCGCCACGCCGGCCCTGCACCAGCACCGCGTTCGCCATGATGTCCATCGGCAGGTCGTAGACCCGGGCGAGGGTCTCGGTGTCGGCGTGGGACGGGTCGATGGTGAACACCCGGGCGGACGGGACGTACCCCAGCGCCGCGTGGACGATCGCCGGGACGAGTTCGGGGTGGTCGAGGGCGGGCAGCGGATTCAGCTTGTCGAACACGTCCGGAGTGTAGGCACGCCGCTCGGTACGCCCGTCACCGCGGCCCGCGACGTGGACAGCCCGCCCGGGCGGGCGGCTCAGCCCTGCGGCGCCTGCTCGGCCAGGAACTCGGCCGAGCGCTCGAAGATCAGTGGCGCGTCGTGGTCGAGGGTGGCGACGTGGTAGCTCTGGGGCAGCTCAACGAACCGGTGGACGCGGGACGACACCCCCGACAGCACCACCGACTGGCTGAGGTCGTCGACGACGTGGTCGGTGAGGGACCGGAAGTAGAGCAACGGTGCGGTCACCCGCGCCAGCCCGCCGCGGACATCCCGCCACAGCTCGAGCTGGGACGCCATCGCGTGCAGCGGAACCCTGTCGTAGGCGACCTCGTCCTGGCCGGCCTTGCGGATGTCGTTGCTGATCCCCGGGAAGGACGCAGTGAAGCGGCGCAGCACGGGCAGCAGCTTGAGGTCGAGCCGCTTCAGCCCGACGGCCGGGTTCACCAGCACCAGCGCCCCGACGTCGGCGGGACGCTGCTCGGCAAGCCGCAGCGCGAGCGCGCCCCCCATCGACATGCCGCAGACCGCCACCCAGTCGCAGCTGGACCACAGCTGGCTCAGCGCGGCGTCGACCTCGGCGTACCACTGCCGCCAGGTGGTCTCGTTCATCTCCTGCCAGGTGGTGCCGTGCCCGGGCAGCCGGGGCACCCGGACGGTGTAGCCCTGCCCGGCCAGGTGTTCCGCCCAGGGCCGCATCGAGGCCGGCGAGCCGGTGAAGCCGTGGCACAGCAGGACGCCGTGCCGGCCGGCGGAGGCGTGGAAGGGTTCGGCCCCGGGACGGACGGCGGCATCGCTCATGCGCGCCATCCTGCCGCACCCGGGGCCCGGCGGCATCAGTAGTAGTAGGGGAACCGGGACCAGTCCGGCGCCCGCTTCTCCAGGAACGAGTCCCGTCCCTCGACCGCCTCGTCGGTCATGTAGGCCAGCCTCGTGGTCTCCCCGGCGAACACCTGCTGGCCGACCAACCCGTCGTCGATCGCGTTGAACGCGAACTTCAGCATCCGCTGGGCGGTCGGCGACTTGCCGCAGACCTTCGCGGCCCACTCCAGCCCCACCTCCTCGAGCTCGGCGTGGGGGACCACCGCGTTCACCATCCCCATCCGGTGAGCCTCCGCCGCCGAATAGGTGTCGCCGAGGAAGAAGATCTCCCGGGCGAACTTCTGGCCCACCTGCCGTGCCAGGTAGGCCGAGCCGAACCCGGCGTCGAAGGAGCCGACGTCGGCGTCGGTCTGCTTGAAGCGGGCGTGCTCGGCCGAGGCGAGCGTCAGGTCGCAGACGACGTGCAGCGAGTGCCCACCCCCGGCGGCCCAGCCGTTCACCAGCGCGATCACCACCTTCGGCATGAACCGGATCAGGCGCTGGACCTCGAGGATGTGCAGCCGTCCACCCTCGGCGGCAGCCCGCCGGGCGTCCACGGTGTCGGCGGTCTCGCCGTCGGCGTACTGGTAGCCGGAGCGCCCCCGGATCCGCTGGTCGCCGCCGGAACAGAAGGCCCAGCCGCCGTCCTTCGACGAGGGCCCGTTGCCCGTGATCAGTACACAGCCGACGTCGGAGGAGGTCCTGGCGTGGTCGAGCGCGGTGTACAACTCGTCGACGGTGTGCGGCCGGAAGGCGTTGCGGACCTCCGGCCGGTCGAACGCGATCCGGACCGCCGGCACGTCCAGCGCCCGGTGGTAGGTGATGTCGGTGAACTCGAAGCCGTCGACCGCGCGCCATTTCTCGGGCTGCCAGGGACTGGTCATGTGCTCAGGGTAGCGACGCTCGCCGCCGGGGCCGGCTGCTACCATCGCGCCCGTGACGATGCCAGCCGGGGAGGACTCCACCGACCATCGGACGGACGCCCGGCGCGACGAATGGCTCGCCGCCCAGGGACCGCACGCGCTGCTGAGGTCCGTCCGCTCCGGTGGCGACTGGATCGTCGTTGCCCTCACCCTCCGCCCCGGCACGCCGACCAACACCCTCGCCCGGGTTGCCCTCCGCCTCACCGCCTCCGACGGTGTCGAGGTGGTGACCCCGATCCCCGTCTTCGGCTCCTACCACCGGCAGTGGACGCTGGACCTGACGACCGGAGTTCGCCGGGATGCACTCGCCGGGGCCGACCGATGGAAGGGCACCCTCGTCCTCGCCGACGCGGACGGAGACCGCATGCTGCCCGTCCTGACCGCCCCCCGCACGGCTTTCTCGTGGCTCGACCTGCCCGACCTGGCGCCGGACACCCGGCAGTGGGTCCTGGAACCCGCAGCACCCGCGCCGAACGGAGGACCCGCCTAGCATGCCTCGCCTCCTCGTCTTCCCACGCTGGCGCAGCAACCCCTACCTCAACATGCTGTACGTCGGCGCGCGCGCCGAGGGCTGGACCGTGCGCGGCAGCCGCAAGGTGGACGAACTCGCCGGGGCACTGGCATCGCTGGAGGCAGGGGACGTGTTCCACGTCCACTGGACTCACCCGATCTGTCAGAGCAAGACCACCGAGGCGGCTGCCCGGCGCGCCCTCGACAGCTTCCGCGCCACGGTGACCGAGGCGATCGGCCGCGGCATCCGGCTGGTGTGGACGGTGCACAACCACCTCCCGCACTCCACCCGCTACCGGGAGCTGGAACTGGAGCTCACCGCCTTCCTGGCCGGGAGTGCCTGGCGGATCATCCAGCTCAACCCGCACACCCGGGAGGCGGTGGCCGAGGACTACGACCTGCCCGGCGACAGGCTCGTGACCCTGCGGCATGCCAGCTATCGCGGCGTCTACCCGCCACCCCCGGATCCCCTGGCCGCCCGGGCCAGGCTCGGGGTGGCGGCGGACGCTCCCACCCTCGGGTTCGTCGGCCAGATCCACCCCTACAAGGGCATCCTCAACCTCCTGGCGGCCGCCGACCGGCTCGCGGACCGGTTCCCCGGACTCACCGTCCTGCTGGCCGGCCGCGCCGACGAAGCGCAGGCCGCCGAGATCGCCGCGGCGACCCCGCCGGGGGTCAGGGTGGTCAGCCGGCTGGAGTTCGTCCCCGATGAGGACCTCGGGACCTGGTTCGCGGCGTCCGACCTGATGGTGTTCCCGTACCGCCGGGTGCTCAACTCCGGCAGCCTGCTCGCCGCAGCGACCTTCGCCCGGCCCGCGGTGCTGCCTGCCGAGCCGCACCTGGTCGCCGAGTACGGCTCCGAGCCGTGGGTCTCGTTCTTCGACCAGGAGGACGACCCGACCCTGGCCCTCGCGGAGACGATCGCCGCTGCCCTGCCCGGTGCGGGCGCGCAGCGGGCGTCCGCGCTCGAGTTCGCGGCCGCGTACACCACCTACGACATGGCCTGGGACTACCTGCGAATCCTTGCCGGCGAGCGACCACTCGGGACGGCCCGACCCGTCACGACCCCCGCCGTGACAGCCTCGCCGGAGCTGTCGGTCGTGATCCCGACCTTCAACATCGCCGGCTACGTTGACGAGTTGCTGCGCAGCGTCCGCAGCTCGCAGGACGTCGCCCTGGAGGTGGTCGTCGTGGACGACCACTCCACCGACGGCACCTGGGAGGCGGTCCAGCGGCACGCGGCCGCCGATCCCAGGGTCCGGGCCACCCGCTCCCCGGGCTCCGGCGGCGGCCAGGCCCGCAATGCCGGCGCAGAGCTCGCCCGGGGCGAGTACCTCGCGTTCGCCGACGGCGACGACATCGTCCCGCCCCGCGCCTACGCGGCGATGCTCGCGGCGGCACGGGCGGACGGCTCCGACCTCGCGGTCGGCGACTTCGTGAAGTTCACCGCCAACTCGACCTGGCGGTCCGACCCGGAGTTCGGCTACTCGCTCCCGCTCAGCGGCGGCCGGCTCGCCGACCGGCCGGGCCTGATCCGCAACCGGCCGTGCTGGAACCGGGTGGCGCGCCGGGATTTCTGGCTGGAGCGGGTGCTGCCGTTCGCCAGCGTCCCGCGGACGAACGACATCGTCACCCTGACCTCCGCCCTGACCGGGGCGGGACGGATCAGCGTGGTCCCGGTGGTCAGCTACATCTACCGGATCCGGCCGGGCGAGGGATCGATGCTCTCCACCGTCGGCTCCGACGAGTCGACCATCAGCTACCTGTCAGAGGAACTCACCTGCGCGAAACTCGTCGACCAGACCGGCGACGAGGCGGTCATCACCGAGTACTGGTCGATGGTGCTCGCCGGCGACACCTGGTACCACCTCCATCCGCTCCTGACCCGAGCGGCTGCAACCCCCGACCCCGCGGTGTGGGAGCACTACCGCAAGCTGCTGGAACTCGCCCCGCCGGATGCGCTCGCGACCACGGCTCCGACGATCCAGGCCTTCCACGCCCTGCTCCTGGCCGGCCGGACCGGCCCGGCGGCGGCGCTGGCGCGGCACCTGCGGGGAGGGCCCGAGTTCTCCCCCCGGGAGGCGGAGGGGGTGCTCGCCGAGGTCGCCGCGACCGGCGGGCTGACGAGTCGGACGCAGGCGACGCTCCGCTCGGAGCTGCTCCCGCCGGCGCCGCCCGCGCCGCCGGCGACGCCGGGCGGGGACGAGCGGCAGGGACC
>JAVHXR010000093.1:4630-8919 GCA_031119515.1 Propionicimonas sp. | reverse complement strand
CCACCACCGGGTGAAGAACAACCTGCAGACCGTCGCCGCGCTGCTGCGGCTGCAGTCCCGCCGGATCACCTCGCCGGAGGCGAAGGGCGCCCTCGACGACGCGATGAAGCGGGTGACCTCGATCGCGGTCGTGCACGAGATCCTGTCCCAGGCCTTCGACACCTCGGTGCAGTTCGACGACGTCGCCGACCGCCTGCTGCGGATGGTGGGCGACGTCGCCGCCACCGGCGGCAAGGTGAGGATGGTACGGGAGGGGAGCTTCGGCTTCGTGCCCGCCGAGGTGGCGACCAGCCTGTCGCTGGTCCTCAACGAGTTGTGCCAGAACGCCGTCGAACACGGGCTGCGGGACAAGTCGGGCAGTGTGTGGGTCCGGCCACGTCAGGGGAACGGGGAGCTGGTGGTCGAGGTGGTGAACCACGGCGAGCCGCTGCCCGCGGACTTCTCGCTGGCCACCTCGACCAGCCTGGGGTTGTCGATCGTCAGCACCCTGGTGGCCGACCTCGGCGGGGAGTTCACGATCGTCCCCGGCGAGGACGGGATCGGTACCACGGCGATGATCCGGGTGCCGCTGTCCTGAGTGCGGTGGCCGGACGCGTCAGCCGGCGCGCACCCGCATCCGGGCGGCGCGACGCTTCATCGAGCGACGTTCGTCCTCGGAGAGGCCACCCCAGACCCCGTGGTCCTGGCCGGCGTCGAGAGCCCACTGGAGGCAGGTTTCCCGGACCTCGCAGCGGCGGCAGACCTTCTTGGCCTCCGCGATCTGCATGAGCGCGGGCCCGGTGTTGCCGACGGGGAAGAACAGCTCCGGGTCCTCGGTCAGGCAGGCAGCTCGATGGCGCCAGTCCATGAAGAACACATCTCCTTAAAGTGGGTCGTTACCACAGTCGGGGCAAATCCCCGGTTTGGCAAGGGTTCGCGCGGATCAACAGCGCCCAGACAACAGTGGACCGGGATCCGCGCATACACAAGTGTATGCGGTCGGTTTTGGGAAGCCGTTCACCAGTTCCGCTGTCGGCTGAACACCTGCACGGAGCCGCTCCCGGCAGCTACTACGCTGCTCTGGTGGCCACCGACAACGACGCCCCAGCCCGACCGCCCTCCCTCGTCGTCGCCGCGGCCGGGGCACTGCTCCTCGGCCTGGTGGTGATCGGTTTCGCGATCGCCTCGATGGTGTCGGGGCACGGCAGCTTCAGTGGCGCCATCGGTGGCTGGCTGGCGGTGTACGGGCTGGTCGGGGTCGCGTCGGCGGTGGCGCTGTGGCGCCGCTCGGTCTTCGGCCGCGGGCCGGTGGTCACGATGTCGGCGCTGAACCTGATCGTCGCAGCGACCATGGCTTCCGCGGCACCCTGGGCCTGGGCGGTGGTGGTCGGCTCGGCGATCACGCTCGTGGCGGTCTCGCTGCCTGCCACCACCAGGGCGCTGCACTGGTCGCGGGTCAGGCCAGCCGGCGAGCTCCCGCCGACGGATGCGCCAGGAAGCTGACCGGGGCGCCGAAGCCGGCCGCCGTGAACGCCCGCTGGACCGCCGTGGCCGCCGCCTCGGCGTCCGCCGCCGGGATCAGCGCCAGCACGCAGCCGCCGAACCCGCCGCCGGTCATCCGGGCACCGAGCGCGCCCGCGCCGAGCAGCGTCTCGACGGCGAGGTCGACGGTCGGCACCGTGATCTCGTAGTCGTCGCGCATCGAGGCGTGTGAGGCCGTCATCAGTCGTCCGACCCGCGCGAAGTCCGCGTCGGCGAGGGCGTCGACGGCTTCGAGCACGCGCTGGTTCTCGGTGACCACGTGCCGGACCCGCCTGGCCTCCAGTTCGGGGAGCCGCGCGAGTGCTGCGTCCAGGTCGGTCACCTCCCGCAGCAGGTCGATGCCGAGGATCCGGCAGGCCCGCTCGCACGACGCCCGCCGGGCGGCGTACTCGCCGTCGACATGGCTGTGGGGGGTCTTCGTGTCGACCACCAGGATCTCCAGGCCGGCGGCGCGGACGTCCAGCGGAACCTGCCTGACCTCGAGGGTGTGGCAGTCGAGGAACAACGCGTGGTCGGCGGTGCAGAGGGTGGACGCGGCCTGGTCCATCAGCCCGGTCGGCGCCCCGACGTAGGCGTTCTCGGCCCGCTGGGCGAGGCGGGCGCGCTGCATCGGGTCGATGTCGAGGTGGTAGAGGTCGCACAACGCGGTCAGGGTCGCGCACTCGATGGCCGCCGACGAGGAGAGTCCGGCACCGATCGGGACGTCCGAGGTGAGGACGAAGTCCGCTCCGCCGACGCTGTGCCCCGCCTCGCGCAGCGACCAGACGACCCCGGCGAGATAGCTGTGCCAGCCGTGCGTCCCCGGGGTGAGGGACTCCTGCTCGACAGTGGACTGGAGGTCCAGCGACCTGAACCGCCAGACATCCCGGTCGCGGCGACCGGCCGCCAGCCGCGCGGCCTGGGGGATCGCGAACGGGAGCACGTAGCCGCCGTTGTAGTCGGTGTGCTCGCCGATCAGGTTGATCCGGCCCGGGGCCACCCACACCCCCTCGGGGGGTTCGCCGGCCAGCGCGGTGAAGTTGTCAGCTACGTCCGGCAGCTCGCTCATTCGTCCTCGTCGTCGTCCAGCCTGGCCAGCCAGGTCGCCAATCTCTCGATCGGGACCTCGAAGTCGGGGTTCAGGTCGACGAACACCCGGAGCTGCTCGGCCAGCCAGTCGATGCTGACCTCTTCCTCCCCGCGTCGCTGCTGGAGCTCCTCGATCCCGCGATCGGTAAAATACATGGCTTTCAGCCTGCGAGTGCGCGAGTCATCAGGTCTGCCGACTGCTCCAGGTGCACCTTGAGCAGGCCGACCGAGGGCGCCGACGCCGCCGGACGGGTGACACCGGTCAGGTTGAGTTCGTAGCCAGGTAGCAGCGCGGCTATCGCCTTCGGCAGGTTGACCTGCAGGAACCACCACGCGCCCTGGTTCTCCGGCTCGTCCTGGACGAACCGGACGTCGCTGACCTGGCGGTACCGCTCGAACTCGGCGGCGAGCTCGCGGGCAGGCAGCGGGTAGAGCCGCTCCAGCGGCAGGATCGCGACCTTGCCGTCGAGGCCGGCCTCGGCTCGGGCGTTGACCAGCTCCCACCGGATCTTGCCCGAGCAGAGCACGATCCGCTCGACGGCGGCCGGGTCGGTGATCGTCGGGTCGCCCATCGCGGGCTTCCAGCTGCCGCCGGTGAACTCGGCCACGTCGGAGACTGCCTGCTTGTTGCGCAGCATCGACTTGGGCGTCGCGATCACGACGGGACGGTGCCAGTTCACGTACGCGTGGGTGCGCAGCAGGTGGAAATAGCTCGCCGGTGTGGACGGCTGGCAGACCGCGAGCGCGCCCTCGGAGCACAGGTTGAGCCAGCGCTCGATCCGCGCCGAGGAGTGGTCGGGCCCCTGCCCCTCGAACCCGTGCGGCAGCAGCAGCACGACCCCGGACTTCTGGGTCCATTTGGCGTTGCCTGCGGAGATGAACTCGTCGGCGATGGTCTGGGCGCCGTTGGCGAAGTCGCCGTACTGCGCCTCCCAGCACACCAGCGCATCCGGGGCGGCGACCGAGTAGCCGTACTCGAACCCCATCGCCGCGTACTCGCTCAGCAGGGAGTCGAACACGTGGAACTGGCCCTGGTCGTCGGCGAGGTGCTTCAGCGGCACGTACGACTCGTTCGTCACCCGGTCGACAACGGCGGCGAAGCGCTGGCTGAAGGTGCCGCGGCGGGTGTCCTGCCCGACCACCCGCACCGGTCGGCCCTCCAGCAGCAGTGACCCGAAGGCCAGCATCTCCGCGGTGGCCCAGTCGATCGGCCCGTTGCGGATCGCGTCCGCCCGCCGCTCCAGCTGCGGCAGCACCTTGGGATGGACGGTGAAGCCCTCCGGGAACGAGGTGTGCGCGGCGGCCACCGTCTCCATCACCTCGGCGGTGATCGCGGTGCCGCGGTCCTTGCCGAGCTTGGCGGGGTAGTAGGGAACCTTCCGGTAGCTCCCGTCCTCGGCCGGCGCGGCCTGCCTGACCTCCTTGAACACCCCTTCCAGGCGCTCGCGGAAGCGGGCCATCACCTCCTCGGCATCGTCGGTGGAGATGTCCCCGCGTCCGATCAGGGCCTCGGTGTACAGCTTGCGGACACTGCGCTTCTGCTCGATCAGGTCGTACATCAGCGGCTGGGTGAAGCTCGGGTCGTCGCCCTCGTTGTGGCCGCGGCGGCGGTAGCAGACCAGGTCGATGACCACGTCGCGCTTGTACTGCATGCGGTAGTCGACGGCCAGCTGGGTTACGAACAGCACGGCCTCCGGGTC
>JAVHXR010000093.1:0-4620 GCA_031119515.1 Propionicimonas sp. | reverse complement strand
TTGCCGAACCGCTGGCGGAAGTCGAAGGCGATCTGGGCCACCGTTGCCACCGCCTCGGGGTCGTCGCCGTTGACGTGGAAGATCGGCGACTGGAAGCCCTTGGCGAGGTCGGTGGCGTAGACCGACGAACGGGACTCGACCGGTGCGGTGGTGAAGCCCACCTGGTTGTTGATCACCAGGTGGATCGTCCCGCCGGTCTTGTACGCCCGCAGCTGGCTCATCTGGAAGGTCTCGTAGACGACCCCCTGGCCGGCGAAGCTGGCGTCGCCGTGGACCAGGACCGGGAGCACGGGGAAGACGCCGTCACGGCGGGCGTGCTGGTCGAGCTTGGCCCGGACGATGCCCTCCAGGACAGGGTTCACCGCCTCCAGGTGGCTGGGGTTGGCGGCCACGGAGGTCTTGATCGTCTTGCCGGTGGCGGCGGTGAACTGGCCCTCCGAGCCGAGGTGGTACTTCACGTCCCCGGTGCCGTCGGCCAGCCGCGGGTCGAACCCGCCGTCGAACTCGCGGAAGATCTGGGCGTAGGACTTGCCCACGATGTTCGCCAGGACGTTGAGCCGGCCGCGGTGCGGCATGCCGATGATCGCCTCGTCCAGCGCCGAGTTCGCGGCCTGCTCGCAGACCTCGTCGAGGAAGACGATCGCCGACTCGCCGCCCTCCAGCGAGAACCGCTTCTGACCGACGAACTTGGTCTGCAGGAAGGTCTCGAAGATCTCGGCCTCGTTCAGCTTGTCGAGGATCCGCAGGTGCTCCTCCCGCGGCCACGGCACGAACGGCCGTTCGAACCGCTCCTGGATCCAGGCCCGCTGCTCGTTGTCGGCGATGTGCATGTACTCCACGCCGACGGCGCGGCAGTACGAGCCCCGCAGCACAGCGAGGATCTCGCGCATGGTGAGGGTGCGGCCCTCCTGGCCGCCGAGGTCGCCGACCGGGAAGCTGCGATCGAGGTCCCACAGGGTGAGGCCGTGGTGCTCCACCGCCAGTTCGGGGTGGGTGCGCAGCCGGTACTCCAGCGGGTCGATGTCGGCCATGTAGTGGCCGAGCGTGCGGTAGGCGTTGATCAGCGAGAACACCCGCGCCGGACGCGGCACGGAGCCGAGGCCGTCGTCGCTGGTGTCGGCCGCCCAGCGGATCGGGGTGTACGGCACCCGGAGCGAGGCGAAGATCTGGTCGTAGAAGTCGTGCTTGCCGATCAGCAGCTCGTGGATCCGCTTCAGGAACTCGCCCGACTGCGCGCCCTGGATCACCCGGTGGTCGTAGGTGGAGGTGAGCGTCGTCACCTTCGAGACGCCGAGCGCGTTGATCCGCTGCTGGCTGGTGCCCTGGAACTCCGGCGGGTAGTCGATCGAGCCGACGCCGAGGATGACGCTCTGGCCGGCCATCAGCCGCGGCACCGAGTGGTTCGTGCCCAGGCCGCCCGGGTTGGTGAGGCTGGCGGTGGTGCCGGCGAAGTCGTCGGCGGTCAGCTGGTTGTTGCGTGCCCGGGACACCAGCTTCTCGTAGGCCGCCCAGAACTGGGCGAAGTCGAGGTTCGCGCAGTTCTTGATGTTCGGAACAAGGAGCTGGCGGGTGCCGTCCGGCTTGCTGAGGTCGATCGCCAGGCCGAGGTTGATGGCGGCGGGAGTGACGAGGTTGGGCTTGCCGTCGACCACCTCGTAGTGGTTGTTCATCTCGGGCAACGCGGCCAGCGCCCGCACCATCGCGTAGCCGATCAGGTGGGTGAACGACACCTTGCCGCCGATCGAGCGGGCCAGGTGCTCATTGATCATCTGGCGCTGGTCGATCGCGAGCTTCATCGGTACCTCGCGGACGCTGGTCGCGGTAGGCACCGCGAGCGAGGCGTCCATGTTCTGCGCGGTGCGCATGGGCGCGCCGCGCAGCGGGGTGCGGACCGCCTCCGTGGCCGCCGGTGCCGGGGCGACCGTGAGCCGGGGAAGGTTGGGGGAGACGCCGGTACCGGAACCGGGCGCCTCAGGCCCGCCGGCACGGGTGGTGCGACGCTCGACCCGGCCGCGGGGCTGCGCCGGGGCTTCGGACTCCGGCAGAGGCTGTGGAGCCGCTGCCGGCGTGGGTGCGGCGGCCGGATGGGCGTCGGCCACCGCGGGAGCAGGTTCGACGATCGCGCGCGGTCCGGCGGTCTCCTGCCCGACGACCGGCTGGGCAGCGGGCGAGGCCGGTGAGCTGGGCGAGGCCGCGGTGTGCCGGGCGAAGTAGGCAGCCCAGCTGCTGTCGACGGACTCCGGGTCGGCCAGGTACTGCTCCCTGAGCTCCTCGATGAGCCAGTCGTTGGCGCCGAAATCCGTGGTCGGGTCTTCTGGGGTCACGTCCTGGGGCGTGCGGGCCACTGTTCTACTTCTTCCTTGCTCGGGCTAGGAACTTTGCCTCTTCTCGATGCTACCCACTTCGGCGTCACGGCGGTGTGTCCGCCACGGTGAGTCGGACGGCCAGGGACGGCATCGATCCGGCGAGGCTAGCGGGAGCGGCGGCCGGGGGCCGGGCGGCCCGGGCGCCGGCGAGACGGCGCCCGCCGGACGCGGCGCTG
Source organism: Propionicimonas sp. (assembly GCA_031119515.1). Classification (GTDB taxonomy): domain Bacteria; phylum Actinomycetota; class Actinomycetes; order Propionibacteriales; family Propionibacteriaceae; genus Propionicimonas. The sequence continues at coordinate 2,078 of JAVHXR010000093.1, read as the reverse complement.
CCGGGTGGGCGGTGACAACGCCAGATGCTCCTCAGGCCGGATGATGAATTCCCCGGGTGCCGGCGGGCGGCAGCCCCGCCGGTAGCAGTACTGCGTATCGGCGGGGCACCGTCCACCCCTCAGGCGGGTGTGACGTTGTGGTTGAGGTGGAAGACGTTGTCCGGATCCCACTCCCGCTTCACGGCCGCGAGCCGCGGCCAGGCCGGACCGTAGCCCGCCCGCACCCGGTCGGCACCCTCGTCGGTGATGAAGTTCAGGTAGATGTCGCCTGTTGCCCACGGCTTCACGGCAGCCCTGACCTCCCGTGCCCACCGACGCGCCCTGTCGTCGTCGGCGGGGTCGGTCCACAGCGCGAACGGGTGCACCACCCACGGCGCGCGGCGCCACGGGACCGGGTAATCGGACGACTCCCGTCCGGCCGCGCCGCCGGCGGCGAACAGGACGTGCTGGGAGGCCGAAGGGACGATCATCGGCGCCACCGCGCCGTGGAAGGCGTCCACCGCCGCGTCCGGCAGCGAGGAGAGGTGTTCGGCAGACCAGTAGTTGCGGTGCCCCGGTGGGTCGTCCAGCATGCACTGGAAGTCGGCGTACGGCAGCTCCTCGACCATGATGCCCACCGGCCGCAGGTCGAGCAGCGCCCGCAGCTGCGGCAGGGCGACGTCCCTGCCGCCGGCGACGACGACGAGCACCAGCAGGCTCAACCGGCCGTGGAGCTGCTCGGGGACGAACTCCTCCTCCGGCCCGGTGGCGTACATCACGCCGCCCCCGACGTCGTCGGACGCGTCGGTGAGCAGGTCGCGGAAGACCCGCACCACCTCCGGGCCGGACTCGGGCTCGCACACCATCAGGGCAGCGGTGACCGTGGCCAGCTCGTAGAGGCGGAAGGTGAGCGCCGTCGCCACCCCGAAGTTGCCGCCGCCGCCGTGCAGCGCCCAGAACAGCTCGGGGTGCTCCCGTTCGCTGGCGACGACCTGTTCACCGGCGGCGGTGACGAGTTCGACGCTGACCAGGTTGTCGCAGGCGAGGCCGAACTTGCGGTCGAGCCAGCCGGTGCCGCCGCCGAGCGCGAACCCGCCGACGCCCGTGGTGGAGACCCGGCCGCCGGTGGTGGCCAGCCCGAACGGCTGGGTGCCGCGATCGAGGTCGCCGATGGTCGCCCCGCCTTCGACGCGGACGGTGCGGGCGTCCGGGTCGACGGTCACGTCGCGCATCCCGCGCAGGTCGACGACCAGCCCGCCCTCGGCGAGGGCGTTGCCCTGGACGGAGTGGCCGCCTCCCCGGACGGCGATCTCCAGGTTGTGCTGGCGGGCGTGGCGGACTGCGGCCGCGACGTCGGCGGCGTCCCCGCACTGCGCGATCAGTGCCGGTCGCCGGTCGATCATCGCGTTCCAGACCGTCCGGGCCCGGTCGTACCCGGGATCGGTGGCGGAGAGGATGCGGCCGCGGAAGTGCCGGCCGAGGTCGGAGGGGTCCGCGGGCCTGGTGAGTGTGGTCATGGTGCCTCCTGGATCGGGGGCTCCGACGCTACGCAGCGGGCCGCCAGGGCCGCTTCACCGGTTCGGGTCATCTCGCCCCGCCGGGGATGGCCCGTACCGGCCAGACCGGCAGTGCGGGGCCGCGGCTCGGCCGCTACAGCAGGCCGAGGGAGGTGGCCCGTGCCACCGCCGCGGCGCGGGTCGAGACGTCGAGCTTGGCCATCGCGTTGGCCATGTGGCGGTGGACGGTGTGCTCGCTCAGGACCAGCCGGACGGCCACCTCGCCGTTGGTGAGGCCGTCCGCGACCAGGCGCAGCACGTCGGTCTCGCGCGGGGTGATCGCCCGGACGCCGGAGCCTGGCCGGGCGCGATCGGCGTCGGCCGGTGCCCCGAGCGCCTCGAACGCGCGCGCCGCCGCCTCCGCCTCCGCGCGCGCCGCCGACCAGTCGCCGAGGCCGATCAGGATCCGGCTCAGCAGGGTGCGCGCCTGGGCCGCACCGAACGGAGCCCCGGCGCGCCGGTACCCGTCGACGGCGTCCTCCGCGATCCTCCGGGCGGCCTCGTGCGAGCCGGCGGCCAGCAGGTAGGTGGCCTCGGCGAGGT
>JAVHXR010000092.1 GCA_031119515.1 Propionicimonas sp. | reverse complement strand
GACCGGTGGTTCCGCACCGCACCACGGGATCAGGGAAGCAGCTCCACCACCACCAGGCTGAGGGTGGTCATCGGCCAGATCGCCGCCGCGGGTGGATCGATGTGGGTGTCGCCGCGGATCAGCCAGAGCCGCGAGAAGCCCTCGCACACCAGCGCCGTGATGGCACCCACCCCGGCCCCGATCAGGATCAGCACCGGTGCCGGAAGGAGTGACCACCGGGCCACCACCGCCGCGACCGCAACCGCGCTCACGAGGGTGATGTGGTGGGTCACCGGCATCGCCACCCCGACTCCCAGGAACGCCAGGGACACTGCGGAGATCGCGAACCCGACGTAGATCACCCCGGTCGCGCCCGGGTAGGCCGACAGCAGCGTGACCGCGAGGCTGGCGGACACCGCGCCGAGGAAGGTGCCGAGCAGCACGACCATGGCTGGCCGCTCCTGGTACCTCAGCCACGCCTGGGTGTCGTTCGGCGCGAACCGCCTCCAGCCGGTGTGCCCGAGGCTGTTGGCCCCGACCAGCCCTGACCTGCCGAAGGCGAGCCGGGCGACGAGCGCGGAGACCAGCACAGCGAGGGCGATCCGGTCGGTGTGGCTGCCCAGCCACGGGACGACCGCGATGATGCCCTGGCACAGGTAGCCGAACACCCCGAACGCCGCCCCGACCAGCAGCACGTCGGGTCTGGCGAGACTGACCAGCGGGGTGACGACGTCGCGCCCGCTGTCGTGGTAGCCGCGGCGGGCCGCGTAGGCGACCGCTCCGACCCCGGCGGCGAAGCTGACGTGGGGACCGAGGAAGGAACCGAAGGCGACCGAGCCCAGGAAGCTGGCGTCCCCGGTCCCGATCAGCACGGCCACGCCGACCAGAACGGCGAGGCCGACGAAGACGAACGCGATCAGCGCGCCGAAGGTGGCCCCGAGGAAGCCACCGGCAGCCGCCGCGAGCAGGCCCAGCACGTCGATATCCATGTGGGCGCCCTCCTGACTAGGTGCAGGACACCCGGGGCGCCAGCCCCGAATGCCGCTGCCGGCCAAAGCCCGGCACCGGCGCCAACGCGCCGGCCGGATCGGGAACCGCCGTTCTCTCGAGGCGCATCGTGGTGAGCGGGCGGCGGCAGTAGGGAGCGAGGTGTGAAGTCGTCTCCGTGGGGTGGTGGACTGCTTCGAGCCGTTTGAGGCAGGACGAGCATCGCAGCGCTCCCCCACCATCCGCAACCCGCACGGGACTGCTGCGCCGTGGCCGGACCGGCCGCCCGGCCCACAGCCCCGGACGGCTCGCTGCTGCCGTCCCCGTTCCGGGCGGGCGGGAGTGGCGGAGGCTGGCCCGGGGCGAAGACCTCGCCGTAGGGTTGGCGCGTGACCGGGTGGACCCCGCCCGCGCTCCCGGCGCACTGGACCTGGACGGCCGACCTGCCGCCCTGGGTCGGCCGACGCGACGAGCTGAAGGACCTGGAAGCGGCGTGGGACGCCGTGGAACGGGGCGGGGTGCGACAGTTCGTGCTGATCGCGGGCGAGGCCGGCACGGGCAAGTCCCGCCTCGTGCTCGAGGTCGCCACCGCGCTGCGTTCGCGCGGCGTCCCGGTACTCGTCGGGCAGTGCAGTGCCGAGTTCGGGCTTCCGTTCGACCCTCTGGTCTCGCCGGTTCGCTCGCTCCTGGCGGCGGTGGAGCGGGAAGAGCTCGCGCTGCCCGACACCCCCGACCTGTCCGGCGCGGACGCGCGCGAGTTCCTGTCGCAGTTCACCGCCGGCCGGCACTCCGACGGCGCCGGCGCGGCGGGCCAGACGGTGGCGGCCCTGACGGCGGTGGTGTCGGCGCTCTCGGTAGCCACCGCGGGCGGGCCGCTGGTAGTGGTGCTGGAGGATCTGCACTGGGCCGGTGAGTCAGCGCTGCGGGCGCTGCGCTACCTGGTCGAGAGGACGGCCGACCTGCCGCTCTACTTCCTGGCCACCCACCGTGACTCGCCCCCCGACTCCACGGAGCTGCTCGCCTCCGTCACCTCGGAGTTGAGGCGCCTGCCCGGGGTGCGGCGCATCGACCTCGCCGGCCTGACCGCTCCCGAGGTGTCCGCCTTCCTCGCCGGGTTGGGCGCGGGCGACGGCAGCCACCTGACGACCGCTGCCGAGATGCTCCACGAGAGCACCGGCGGCAACGCCTTCCTGCTCGGCGAGGTCTGGCGGGAACTCCGCGGGCACGGCGGCGTCGATGCCCTGGTCGGGGGCCGGGTGCCGGTGCCGAGCTCCCTGCAGGCGCTGGTGCGCTCCCGGCTGGGCCGGCTCGCCGAGGGTGACCGGGAGGCCGTCCGTCGGGGGGCGGTGATCGGGGAGACCTTCGACGTCCGGCTGGTCCAGGCGAGCGGGGGCGCCAGCTCGCTCGCAGCGGGCTACCGCGCCCTCGATGCCGCGGCCGCCGCCGGTCTGGTGCTCCCGGTGCCCCGGGACCTGGGACGGTACCGCTTCCCCCACGCCCTCGCCCGGCAGGCGCTCCTCGAGGACATGACGCCGTTCGCCCTCGCCTCCGCCCACGCCGAGGTGGGGCAGGCGCTGGAACGCGGCGGCGACGTGCAGGATCCCGCCACCCTGCTCCAACTCGCCCACCACTTCGCCAGGGCCGCCGGGCCGGACACGGCCGTGCGAGCCGTGCACTACCTCGAGGAGGCCGCAGGGGTGGCGATGAACCGCCTCGCCAACTCCGACGCCGCCGCGCTGCTCCAGCAGGCCGCATCGCTGGCGGCGGGTGAGGACGAGCGAAGCCGGCTCGCCCTGAGGGCTGCCGGCTGCCACCTGCACTCCGGCCGGTTCGACCAGGCCAGGGCGATCTACGAGCAGCTCGCCGTCGGTGGCTCGCCACCCATCCGGCTGGAGGCGGCGATCGGCTTCGAGGAGGCCAGCTGGCGCACCGGGGCGAGCGTGTACCGGGCGGTCGAGCTGCTCAAGGGCCAGCTGAGGCGCGATGCCTCGGACGAACTGCCGGCCGGCCGGGTGCTCGGCACCGCTTCCCTCGGCCGCGCACTGGCGCTCAGCGGTCAGCTCGCCGAGGGTGAGCAGGTACTCGAGGAGTCCGTCCGGCTTGCGAGGGAGCTCGGCGACCCCCGGGTGCTCCTGGAGGTGTTGCGACACTCGATCGTCTCGGTGAACGTGCGGGGTGACGACGGCACCACCCGGTTCGCACGCCAGCACGAGCGGGCGATCGAGGCGCTCTCGCTTGCCAGGGCGTGCGAGGATCTGGACGGCCAGGGCATGGCGGCCCAGAACTGTGCCCAGGCGGCCTACGTGTTCGCCGACCCCGAGGAGCTCCGGAGCGGGCTGGCGGCTGTCGCCCGGGTGGCCGCCGTCACTCGCGACCCGTTCTGGCACTGGCGGACGCAGCTGTACGCCGCCACCATCCACATCCTGCGGTGCGAGTTCGCCGCTGCGGGCGAGTGCCTGGCCGAGTCCCGGAGACTCGCGCCGTCGTTCGGCCAGTCGTGGCAGGAGATGGACGGGCCGTGGAGCCTGCAGTCCTTCGCGCTCCGCCGCGAGATCGGGGGCCTGGAGTTCGCGAGGGCCATCCTCGACGGACGTCCCGCGCCGAGCGATGCGTGGCTGCCGGGCCTCGTCGCGATGTACTGCGAACTCGGGTTGGTCGAACAGGCGCGCGCCGGCCTTGACCGCGCGGTGGCGACCGGGTTCGCGACCCTCCGCGCCTCGATGACCTGGCCGGCGTCGCTCGCGCTGCTGGCGGAGGCCGCTACGGCGCTGGGCCACAAGCGCGCGGCCGATGCCCTGCTGCCCGAGCTGGACCCGCTCTCGGGTCTCAACCTGATGGCGGCCGAACTCCTCGCCGGCTTCGGCAGCGCCGACCGCCAGGCCGCCGGCCTGCTCGGCGTGCTGGGGCGGAGCGGCGTCGAGGAGCGATTCGGCGCCGCGCTGGAACTCGACACGAGGATGGGTTCGACGCTGCACGTCGCGACCACGCATGCCGAGTGGGCGACCTGGTTGAGGCGCTCGAATGCCGCCGGCAGGCGGGTGGACGAGCATGTGGTTCCGGCCCGGCGGTTGGCCGAGCGGCACGGCCTGGTGCGGGTCCACCGCCTGCTCAGGTCCGGTGAGCGAAGCCCGGGGGCACCGGACCCGGGCCTGCTGACCGACCGGGAACTGCAGGTCTTGCGCCTGATCGGACGCGGTCACAGCAACCGGGAGATCGCCTCACGGCTGTTCATCAGCGAGCACACCGCTGCCAACCACGTCCGCAGCATCCTCATGAAGACCGGCGTGGCCAACCGGACGGCGGCGACGCACTACGCCCGCCGTCGCGGGCTGCTCGGTGAGGAGTCAGACGACTCCGGTGAGTGAACCGTCCGGCATGATCCGGTTGGTCACCTCGACCACGGCGTCGGCGGGAATCCCGGCCCGCTCGGCGGCGCGCAGGATCGCCTCGATCGACTCGGCCTCGTAGAGGCAGTACGTCCGCCGCTTGTCCGCCGAGAGGAACGAGACCAGCCACTGCACGCCTTCCTCGTCGTTGATCTCGTTGATCCGCACGGCCTCGTCGGCGGTCGGTTCGAGGTCTTCTGCGAAGTGGCGCTCGACCATGAAGATGGGCATCCGGACCTCCTTCGGTGGTTCACCCTACGCGGGCGTGAACGACCCGCGCATGACGATTACTGCCTACTCGCCGAGGCGGGAGAAATAGTCAGAAATGGTCAGGCGCACCCCCGTGGACCTTCCGTAGCTTCGTGGCACCAGATCCCCACCCCGAAGGGAGTCACGATGCTCTCCCTCGCCAGCCGCCGCCTCGTCGGTGGCGTCGTAGCCGGCGGACTGCTCGCGGGCCTGCTGCCCGCCCCGGCCGCGGAGGCCGCGGCGCCGAGGCCCAGCACCGTCCTGCGCTGGTCGGCCATCGCCGGCCAGACCGCGTTGGCGGCCTGCATCTCGCCGGCCAACGACGCCCTGCACGAGTCCCGGATGTACGCCATGACCTCCCTGGCCGTCCACAACGCGCTGAACGCGATCGAGCCTCGCTACCGGTCCTACGGCGACCCGCTGGTGCGAACCCGCGGCGCCTCGGCCCCGGCGGCGGTCGCTGCCGCAGCGCGCACGGTGCTCGTCGCCACCGTGACCGAGCTCCCCGAGATGTTCGCCGACTGCCGCGCGAGCGCGCTGAAGGTTGTCGAGGACGCCTACGCCGCCGAGTTGGGAGCACTGCCCTCCGGGGCGGCGACGGAGCGGGGCGTCGGAGTGGGCAGCGCCGCCGGGAGGGCGATCCTCAGGCTCCGGGCCGGCGACGGTTCGGACACCCCGCTGCTTGTCCCGGACTATCCCCAGGGCACCGCGCCGGGACAGTGGCGGTTCACCCCGGACCGCCCCTTCGCGGCAGGGCCCGGCTGGGGCGAGGTGACGCCGTTCGGCCTCCGAGGCCGGGCCGCCTTCCACATCGAACCCGCCTACCGCCTCACCAGCAGGGCGTACGCCAGTGACTTCGCGGAGGTGAAGGCTCTGGGCGGCGACGGGGTCACCACCCCGAGCACGCGAACCGCCGACCAGACCGAAGCCGCCCGGTTCTGGCTCGAGAGCAGCCCGCTGCAGTGGAACCGGATCGCACGCGGCGCCGCGGTCACCCGCGGCCTCGGCGAGTGGGAATCCGCCAGGCTCATGGCGCTGCTGAACATGGCGCTCGCCGACGGCTACGTCGCGTCCCTCGCGGTCAAGTACGCGCACCCGTTCTGGCGGCCGGTGACCGCGATCCGCGAGGCGGCGGGTGACGGCAACCCTTCCACCCGCCCGGACGCGACCTGGACACCGCTCGACGTCACCCCGCCGATCCCCGACCACGACTCGGCCCATGCCGTCGAGGGCGCGGCCGCCGCGACGGTCCTTGCCAGGGTGCTCGGCACCGACGGCGTCCGCTTCCGCGCCTGCAGCCTCACACTGCCCGAGGGCCAGCGCTGCGACGACCCGACGCCACGGCGGCGGTCCTTCACCGGGTTCTGGCAGGCGGCCCGGGAGAACGCCGACTCCCGCGTCTGGGTCGGCTTCCACTTCCGCCATGCCGCGGAGGTCGGGCTGGACCACGGCCGGCTGGTCGCGTCACAGGTGCTGCGGACCCTGCCCCCCGCACCGGGTGGTGCGGGCGGGGTCCGGGCGGGGTGGAGCCGCGCCCCACTCAAGATCTGAGCCGGGGCCGACGGGCCCCGCCCCGGACCGGCGCCCGGCCACCCGGCGCGGGCCGCACCACTACCCACCACCGAGTCCGAGGAGGACACCCGATGCGCCGATCTCTCATCCCAGTACTCACCCTCGCCCTGGCCTGCGCCGGCGCCGGACCGGCGGCGGCCGTCACCTTCGGTGAACCCGATGGCGGACTCCACCCGAACGTCGGGGTGGTGGTGATCGACCGCAACCCCGACAGCCCCGGGCCCGACATCACCTGCTCGGGCACCCTGATCTCCGACCGGGTGTTCCTCACCGTGGCCCACTGCGTGGACGTCCTCGAGAGCGTCGGGAGTCCGTACTGGGTGTCGTTCGAGCCGGCCTACGACGAGGATGCCGCCTCGCCGGCCGGACTCGTCGCCGGCACCGCGACGAAGCACCCCTTGTGGGGTTCGGGCGGGCAGTCCGATCCCCACGACATCGCAGTGCTGGTGCTGGACAGCTCCCCGGGAGTCGCACCGGCCGAACTGCCCGCCGCCGGCCTGCTCGACCAGCTCAAGGCGAGCCACCAGCTGGACGACCTGGCGTTCACCACCGTCGGCTACGGCGCCGTGCGCACCGACAAGACCGGCGGGCCGCACGCGAACCAGGGCCGCGACGGCCTTCGTCGCTACGCCCAGCAGGGCTTCCAGTCGCTCAGGCCGGCGACGCTCGAGCTCTCACAGAACCCGTCGACCGGCGACGGCGGCGTCTGCAACGGTGACTCGGGCGGTCCCCACTTCCTCGGTGGCGTGGACAGCAACCTCGTGGTCTCGACGACGCTCGGCACCGACCGTTGGTGCCGGGCGACCAACCGCACCTACCGTCTGGACACCCCCTCGGCCCGACAGTTCCTGGGGCAGTTCGTGACCCTGCCCTAGCAGCGCCTCGAACCCCGCCGGGGCTGGGCTGACCGCGCCTGCCGCCGGTCAGCTGCCCCGACAGAGGTGGAGGCGGTACTCGGCGACGTCGAACGGAAGCGTCTCCGGCCGGGTGGTCGAGACCAGTTCGAACCCGAGCTCGTGGTACCACCGCCCCAGCCGGTGGTTGGCGGCGACGATCGAGAGCCCGAGCGAGCCGGCCCGGTGCCGGACAGCCTCACCGGCGGCCGCCCGGACCAGCCCGGCGCCGATCCCCCGGTGCCGCGCCGTGGGCAGGACGGCGAGACGGTTCAGCACCCAGCCGTCGCCGTCCGGGCCCGGGCCGGCGAAGCAGCAGCCGACCACCACACCGCCCGCCTCGGCGACCAGCAGCTGCCCCTCCCGCCCGCGGGCCCGCGCGAACCGCTCCGCCGACCAGTACGCCGGGAACCTCGGGTGGGTCGCGGCGGTGAATCCCAACTCCTCGGCCACGGTCGCGAACCCGGCACGGATCACCTGCAGGCACACGGCGTCGTCCCCGGGGGTCCCGGGCCGGATCGTGCTCGGCGGCGCAGCCATGGGGACATCCTCCCCGACCCCGGCACCGCCCCGGGCCACGAACGCTCCGCCGGGATGCCCCGCGGCAGGCACCGTCGCCGCACCCGGCACGGTGGCCGACCGAGCTAGAGCGCGCCTCCGGCCGCCGGCGGCGCCGCCGGGTCGTTGCCACCGTCCCCGATGCTCTCCCTGGCGACGTAGTTCTCCAGGTCGAACCAGTTCTCGCCGGCGCGCTCGGCGACGTTGAGGAGGGTAGCCATCGAAGCCACCTCCTCCACCTGTTCCTTGAGGAACCACAGCATGAACTGCTCGCCCAGCGGGTCGCCCTCGGTGCGGGCGGCGGCGAAGAGGGCCTCGATGCTGGCGGTGACCTGCTTCTCCTGCGCGAGGGCGAGGGCGATCGGGTCGGTCGGGGCCGCGAAGTCGTTGCGGACGTCGTCGATGCCGGGGATGGTGATCGGCAGGTCCCGGTCCAGCATGTACTGGACCATCATCATGGCGTGGTTCCGCTCCTCCAGGGACTGGCGGTAGAAGTAGCGCGCCAGCTGCGGCAGGTCCTGGGACGCGAACCACACCGCGACGGCCGCGTACTGCTGGGAGGCGGCGAACTCGTTCCTGACCTGCGCTCCGAGGAGCTCGGTGAAGGTGCTCATGCCCTCAGGCTAGGAGCGTCGGCGGCGCAGGGCCATCCCCCATCCACCGCCCGGGTGCTACGCGTCGATGCGTTCGGCATCGAGAGCGTAGGCGCCCTCGATGATGAACTGGCGGCGCGGCGCGACGTCGTTGCCCATCAGCTTCTCGAACACCGCCTCGGCCGCCGCCGCCTCGTCGATCGTGATCCGGCGCAGCGTCCGGTGGCGTGGGTTCATCGTGGTGTCGGCGAGCTGGTCGGCGTCCATCTCCCCCAGGCCCTTGTAGCGTTGCGGCTCCTTGAACGCGATCCCGCGCTTGGTCAGTTCGGCGAGCTTGCGGCGGTACTCGGCCTCGGAGTAGGTGTACTGGTACTTCTCCTGCCCCTTGCGAGGATTGGTCACCTCGAACCGGTGCAGCGGCGGGACGGCGGTGAACACCCTGCCGGCCTCGACCAGCGGCCGCATGTACTTGAAGAACAGGGTAGTCAGCAGGCAGCGGATGTGGGCACCGTCGGAGTCGGCGTCGGCCATGAAGATGATCTTGTTGTAGCGGGCCGACTCGACGTCGAAGCTGCGTCCGGAACCGGCCCCGACGACCTGGATGATCGAGGCGCACTCCGCGTTCTTCAGCATGTCGCCGACCGACGCCTTCTGGACGTTGAGGATCTTCCCGCGGATCGGCAGCAACGCCTGGAACTCGCTGGACCTGGCGAGCTTGGCGGTGCCGAGTGCCGAGTCGCCCTCGACGATGAACAG
>JAVHXR010000091.1:3485-9054 GCA_031119515.1 Propionicimonas sp. | reverse complement strand
GAGGTGGACGGCGCCGGTCCGTGGCAGCGGGTGCGTCACATCATGGCCCCGCAGGTACGGCCGGCAGCGACCGTCCTCACCGTGCTGACCATCGTGTACGCGTTCCGCAGCTTCGACTTCATCTACGTGATGACCGCGGGCGGCCCGGGAACGGCTTCCACGACGGTGCCGTACCTGGCCTACGTCGAGGCCTTCATCAAGCTCGACTACGGCAGCGGCGCGGCGACGGCGCTGCTCGCCCTCGCGGTCGTCGTCCCCTTCGCCCTGGTCTACGCCCGCGACGTCCGACGCACGGAAGGGGGCTGAGCGCGGTGCGCCGCCGTCCCGAGCCCGTCGCCGTCACCTTCCGGGCGCTGCTGTACCTGCTGTACGGCGTCCCGCTGCTGTGGATCGTCCTCACCTCGCTGAAGAGCCAGTCGGAGGTGCTCACCTCGCAGGCGTCGGTCTTCTTCCGGCCCACCCTCGAGTCCTACCACGAGGCGCTCGCCGACCCGCAGCTCGTCGCCTCGCTGCGGCAGTCGGCCATCGTGAGCCTGGGGACGACGCTGGTCTGCGTCGCGCTGGCGATCCCGGCGGCGTACGCCCTCGCCAGGATCGCAGGACGCGTGGTGGTGGCGGCGCTCTCGATGCTCGTGGTGCTCCAGATGATCCCGCAGACCGCGAACCTGATCCCGCTGTTCCGGGTGCTGTCGCAGTGGGGTCAGCTGGACAGCAACCTCGGCCTGGTCCTGGCCGACGCCACCCTCTTCCTGCCGTGGGCGGTGCTGCTGCTGCGCCCCTTCTTCGCCGCCCTCCCGGTGTCGCTGGAGGAGGCGAGCTGGATCGACGGCGCCGGGCCGCTGCGGACCTTCTTCTGGATCGCGCTACCACTGGCCCGCAACGGCATCCTCACCGTGACCGCGATCATCTTCCTGGTCTCCTGGGGCGAGTTCCTGTACGGCATCACCTTCATGCTCTCGCCGGAGAAGTACCCGATGAGCGCGCTGATCGCCCAGCAGGCGGGCGCGTTCGGCATCGACTGGCCACGGATGATGGCCTTCGCGGTGGTGTCGTCCGCGCCGGTCTTCGTGGTCTACGTCGCCAGCTACCGCCTGCTGCGCACCGGGCTGACGCTCGGCGCGGTGAAGTGACGGGCCTGCACCTGCTCCCCCCGGGGGGCCGGTTCCGGCGTTTCGGCGCGCGGCCGGCTCCGTCGTGAGATCCTGTCCCGGGGTGGTTGCCGGTGCCGGCCGGTACGGGCGGCGAGCCGCCGGGCGGGGGTGACAACGCGTTGTCCGCTTGATCAGCAGCGCAAGACATCATGACGTCACGATGACAGGAGGAGCGATGGCGGCAGAACCGCTGTACCTGCGGGTGAAGCGCGACATCGCCGCCAGGGTCGCGGACGGCTCCTGGGCGCCGGGCAGCTACATCCCGAGCGAGCCGGAGCTGCAGCAGCGCTACCGGGTCTCCCGCACGACGGTTCGCAAGGCGGTCGACGACCTCGTCTCCGACGGCCTGCTGACGATCCTGCACGGCGTCGGCACCAAGGTCGTCGAACCCCGGCTGAGCCTCACGCCGGCGACCCTGATGAGCTTCACCCAGATGGCCAGGGCGAGGGGGGTCGAGCCGGGACGCGCGGGAGACGAGGTCACCACCCGGCGTGCGCCCGCCGATGTGGCGGCGGCGCTCGGGCTGCCCGGCGGCGCCGAGGTGGTGTGCTTCGACAGGGTGCGGACGGCGGACGGCCGTCCGGTCTCGCACGGCACCTCCTACCTCCCGCGGGAGCTGTTTCGCGGCAGCGACCTTTCCCGGCTGCAGGAAGGCGAGTCGTTGTACACCCAGCTCGAGGAAGCGTTCGGCCTGGTCGTGGCCACCACCGAGGACACCTTCGACCTCGCCCGCGCCGACGCCGCCACCGCCGCCCGCCTGGACCTGGCCGAGGGCGAGCCGTTGCTGCTGATCCTCCGGCAGGCGTTCGACCGGGCGGGGCACCCGCTGGAGTACAGCCGGATCCTGGTCCGGCCCGACCGCTACCGGCACACCGTCACCCTGCGCCGGCGGCGCTGACCGGCCGCCCAGACCACCCACGCCACACCAAGGAGAATCGATGTCCCTGTCAGAACGCGCCCCGGACCGGACCGCCACCCCACGGGTGTCGGCCCGGCAACTCGCCGTCATGGCGATCTTCATCGCCCTCAGCGCCGTCGGGTCGCTGGTCAAGATCCCCAGCCCGGTCGGTTCGGTGGGGCTGGACTCGGCGCCCGGCTTCTTCGCCGCGCTCGCGTTCGGCCCGTGGGTGGGGTTCGTCGTGATCGCGGTCGGGCACCTGCTGGGCTCGGCGATCGTGGGCTTCCCGCTCACCCTGCCGGTCCACCTGGCGATCGCGGCCGGGATGGGGGCTTGCGCACTGGTCTTCCGGTGGCTGGGACGCAGGGGCGGTATCTGGCTGGTCGTCGCCGTCGTGGTCACGACGGTGCTCAACAGCGTCGCCCTCGGCCTGATCGTGCTGCCGATCGGCGGCTGGGGCCTCTACGTCGCCGCCCTCCCTGCGCTGTTCCTGGGGGCGGTCGTCAACCTCGTGATCGCCGCGGTCGCCTACTACGCCGTGCGCGACAGCAAGCTGCTTCGGTAGCCGATGGACCGATCGCTGGACGTCGTCGGGCTCGGCTACCGCTACCCGCGCGGCGAGTCCGACGTCCTGCAGGGCGTCGACCTGAGCTTCCCCGCCGGCAGCTTCACCGTGGTGATGGGGCAGACCGGGGCGGGGAAGTCCACCCTGCTGATGACCCTCAACGGGGTGATCCCCCACCTCAAGGAGGGCCGGCTGGCCGGACGGGTCCTGCTGGACGGCACCGACCTGGCCGGGTTCAGGGTCCAGACGATCACCGAGTACGTCGGACTGGTGCTGCAGGATCCGGAGAGCCAGCTGCTCGGCAGGACGGTCGCAGAGGACGTCGCCTTCGGCCCGCGCAACTATCTCGTGCCGCGCGGGGAGGTCACCCGCCGGGTGGCGGACGGCCTCGCCAGCGTCGGGCTCACCGGCTTCGAGCACCGGGAGACGGCCGGGCTGTCCGGCGGTGAGAAGCAGCGGGTCGCGATCGCGGGGATCCTCGCGCTCCGGCCGCGGGTGCTGTGCCTGGACGAGCCGACCTCGGAACTCGACCCGCACGGCCGCGACGAGTTGTACGCCACCGTCGACGCGTTGCGGCAGGACCGCGAGACCACGATCATCGCCGTCGAGCACGCCAGCAGCGACGTCGTCCACCGGGCCGACCACCTGGTCGTCCTCGCGGGCGGCCGGGTGGTCTGGCAGGGCCGGCCGGGCGACTTCTTCCGCGACCCGGCACTGGTCGCGGCACACGGGGTCAAGCCGCTCCCGGTCGGCGTCATCGGCGGCGCGCTGGCCGCCGCCGGTCTCGTCGAAGCCGCGGCCGTGCCGCTGTCGGTGGATGCAGCCGAGGCGCTGGTGCGGCGACTCGCGGCCGGGCGCCCGCTGCCCGCCCCCCCGGCGTCGCCGGCCGGACCCCGTCCGGGGAGCGAGGCCGCCGTCGAGCTCCGCGACGTCTCGTACACCTATCCCGGCGGACACCGAGGCCTGACCGGGGTCAGCCTTCGGATCGACCGGGGCGAGTTCGTCGCCCTGGTCGGCCGCAACGGCGCCGGCAAGACCACCCTGGCCAAGCACCTCAACGGACTGCTGCGGCCGACCGGCGGCACGGTCGTGGTGGGCGGACGGGACGCGGCCACGCTGGCGCCATGGGAACTCGCCCGCCAGGTCGGCTACGTCTTCCAGAACCCCGACCACCAGGTCTTCTGCCCGACCGTCGCCGCGGAGGTCCGCTACGGGCTGAAGCTGGCAGGGCTGGCGACGGCCGAGATCGAGGCACGAGTCGACGAGGCGCTCGGGTTCACCGGGCTGGCGGCCGTCCGTGACGAGCACCCGTTCTCCCTCGGAAAGGGGGAGCGGCAGCGGCTCGCGGTCGCGTCGATCCTCGCTCTCCGGCCCGGGATCCTCGTGGTGGACGAGCCGACCACAGGGCAGGACTGGGCCGGCGTGCAGGCCATGATGACCCTTGTCGACCGCCTGAACGCCGGCGGGACCACGATCGTGATGGTCACCCACGACCTCGACGTCGTCGCCCACCACGCCCGCCGGGTGGTCGTGCTCGGGGACGGCGGGGTACTCGCCGACGGCCCGACCCCCGAGGTGCTCGGCAGTGCCGACATCCTCGCCGCGGCGGCCGTCACCACCACCCAGCCCGCCGAACTCTCGCTCCGGCTGTGGCCGGAGGCGCCGCCACTGCTGGACGAGGCCGCTCTCGGCGCCCATCTGGCGGCCGTCCTCACCGGAGTGGCGGAATGAGGCTGCAGCGGCTCGACGTCAGGGTCAAGGTCGCAGGATTCGCCGCGATCCTGGTAGCGATGCTGGTCGTCACCGACCCGCTCGGCAACGCGCTGCTGCTGGGGCTGCTGCTCGGCGTCCTGGCCGGCGCAGGCACGCCGCTGCGGGGGCTGTGGGCGATGGTGCAGCCACTGCTGCTGGTCATCGGGCTGATCGTGGTGGTCTCCATGTTCACCGGCGCCGGCCTCAGCCGGCCGGGATCCGACCTCGCGCTGTTCAGGGCGTGGGGGGTCGAGGCGAGCCTCGGCGGGCTGCTGGTCGGCCTCAACTTCGCGGTCCGGATCCTGCTGATGGTGGTGGCGACCTACGCGTTCACGATCAGCACCCCGGTCGACGACCTGCTGGCGGCGCTGGCCTGGGCGCGGGCGCCGTACTGGTTCTCGATCCTGGTGACGACCGCGCTGGCGTTCGTCCCGACCACGGGACGTCGCAAGGACCTCATCGTCGAGGCCCAGCGCGCCCGCGGGGCACGGGTCAGGGACACCGGGCCGGTCGGCCGGCTGGTGGCGGTGGTGCCGATCATGGTGCCGCTGATCACCACCTCCATCATGCTGGCCGACAACCTGGCCGTGGCGATGACGAGCCGCGGCTACAGGGCGAGCCGGGGGATGACGTCGATGCGGGACCTGCGGCTGCGCGCCTGCGACCTGGTCGTCCTGGCGGGCGTGGCAATCCTGCTGGGGACGGTGCTGTGGCTGCGGTTCGGGCTCGGCCTCGGGGTGGTGTGAGGATGCCGCGGGGCTGCCGTAGGTTGGGGCCATGACCGGTCCGGACTGGGGTGGGGTCGCGCCGGTGGTGCGGCGCGTGCGAGACCTGCTGCTGCTGGACGGCGACCTCGTCGTGGTGACCGACTCGGTCGGTGGCATCGGGCCCAAGCCCGCCGACACCGTCCCGGCCGACGCCGCCACCGCTGCGCATTTCGCGCTGCGGGTGCCGCTGCTGGAAGTGCTGTGCGCCGGTGCCCGTCCGATCGCCGTGGTGGACGCGCTGTGCGTCGAGCTCAGCCCGACCGGGGAGGCGATGATCGCCGAGATCCGCCGGCTGGCGGGCGAGGCGGGCGTGCCGCCGGCGGCGATCACGGGCAGCACGGAGGAGAACGTGGCGACGGTCGCCACCGGCGTGGGCGTGACCGTCCTGGGCCGGTTGGGGGTGTTGAATGTCCGGCGATGTCCTACTCTCCCACAG
>JAVHXR010000091.1:0-3475 GCA_031119515.1 Propionicimonas sp. | reverse complement strand
CTGCTGCTGGGGCTGCTGCTCGGCGTCCTGGCCGGGGGCTCGCTGCCGGGTGACGTGGTGCTGTGCGCCGGCCTGCCGCTCTCCGCGCCGCGGGACGAGATCGGGATCGGGCACCCCGGCCAGGTGGCGGTGTCGAGCGTGGTGGCCGCGCTCGCCTCCGGCCTGGTCCACGACGCACTCCCGGTCGGCTCCCGTGGGCTGGCCTGGGAGGTGCCGCAGCTGGCGGGCACGGCCGGGCTCGGGGTGCGGTGGCTGCCGTCCGGCATCTCGCGCACCGACTCCGGCGGCCCCGCCAGTTGCGTGCTGTTCAGCTGCGCCCCGGCTTCGGAGGACGCGCTGCGCCAGCTGCTCGCGCCAGCCCCCGTCCAGCCGGTGGCGGGACTGGTGGCAGCCAGGGCCTGAGACCGCGCGGGATCCGCCCAGGCGCGCCCACACCGAGCGCGCCGCACCTGATCCGGGTCTCCCCTGCGGGCACCACGGAGCGGGGAGGGTCAGGGCAGGGTCGACTGGCGCAGCGGCAGCCCGGCCAGCCGGTAGCAGTCGTCGATCCGTTCCATCATGGCGATCGCGTTCGCGAGGCCGGTGGGGAAGGCAGCGCCGTCGCGGACGGCCGCCTGCACCACCTCCAGCTGGTGGGTGTAGGTCGACGTCGTGCCGTGGCGCTCGACCGTCTCCTGGCCGTCGAGGGTCACCACCAGCCGGTCGTCGGTGGAGACGTTGATGAAGTTCGGCTGCAGGATCGTGCCGCGCGTCCCCGTCACCAGGATCGACATGTCGTCGGGGCCCTCGAGGCTGCACTCCAGCACGGCGGGTGCCCCGCCGGGCAGTTCCGCCGTGACCACCGCGGTGGCGTCCACCCGCGGGTCGGCGTCCGGGTTCTCGGTGGCGACCGCGGATGCCAGGTGGAGGGTGCCGCCGAGGGCGGCAGCGATGTCGGCGGCCACGTGCAGGTTGTAGCAGCCCAGGTCCATCAGCGAGCCGCCGGACAACGGCCACGACCACCGGATGTCGCCGAGATCGGTGCAGTCGAACTTCATGTGCACGTCGAGGTGGGTCACCTCGCCGAGCGCCTGGCTCGACACCAGCTCGAGCAGCCGCAGGTAGGTGGGGTGGTAGCGGTAGTGGAAGCCCTCGAACACCACCAGGTCGTCGGGGTTGGGCTCGCGGGCCACCAGTCGCGCCTCGGCCGCGTTGCTGGCGAAGGGCTTCTCCGACAGCACGTGCTTGCCGGCGCGGAGCGCGGCCAACGTCCATCGGACGTGCTCGCTGTTCGGCGTCGGGTTGTAGACGATCTCGACGTCGGGATCCGCGAGCAACTCGTCGTAACTGCCGTAGGCGCGGGCGATCCCGTGACCGGCGGCGTACGACTCGGCCCGGGAGAGATCCCGCGCGGCGACCGCGACCACCTCGGCGCCGACGGCGCGGGCCGGCTGGATGACCGCCCGCTCGGCGATCCTGGCGGCCCCGAGGATGCCGATCCTGAGCGGCTGGGTCATGGTTCCTCCTGCGAGTGCGTGGTGGTCTCGTCCCAGCCAACCCTGCCGATCGCCTCCGAGGCAAGCCCGGCCCGAAGGCGGCGGCGGTCAGGTCAGCGCGAGCCGCATCAGGACGCGGGGGAAGCCGTTGAGCACCGAGTCGGTGGCCGCCGCCGGCGTGAAGCCTGCCTGCTCGAACAGCCGCCGGGTGCCGACGTAGGCCATCGTGAGGTCGACCTTCCGGCCCCGGTTGTCGACCGGATAGCCCTCGACGGCGGGCGCCCGGTGGCTGCGGGCGAACTCCACCGCCCCGGCGAGCAGGCTGTGCGAGATGCCCTCGCCGCGGTGTCCGGGACGCACCCTGATGCACCACACCGACCAGACGTCGAGGTCGTCGACGTGGGGGATCCTGCGGTTGCGCGCGAAGCTGGTGTCGGCCCTGCGGTGGACGGCCGCCCAGCCCACCGGCTCGTCCCCGTCGTAGGCGAGCACCCCGGGCGGAGGGTTCTCGGTGCACAGCTCGCGCACCCGGTCGCCGCGTGCCTGCCGCTGCAGCGCCTGGTTCTCGCGGCCGGGAACCCGGTAGCTCAGGCACCAGCAGACGTTCGCGTCGGGGCGCTTCGGGCCCAGTACGGCGGCGACGTCGGCGAACACCGCAGCGGGCCTGACCTCGATCGCCATCACCCCACCCTGCCAGCCGGCGTGGCCGTGCGGAAGGGCGCAGTGGCCGGAGCGCGCCCGGGTCGATCGGTGTCAGCCCTGCTCACAGGCCTTTCGCCAACCGTCATCTGGTCCCACACTGGGGTCATGTCGAGCCCCCCGACGCTCCTGGAGCCGACCCTCGGGCCTGCCGAGGTCCTCGTCGTGGTCGGCACCCGGCCCGAGGCGATCAAGCTCTTCCCGCTGATCCGCGCGCTGCTGGCGACCAGCAACATCCGTCCGGTGGTGATCTCGACCGGCCAGCACGCCAGCATGGTGGAGAACATCCTGCGGGTGGCGGGCTGCCCGATCGACTTCGACCTCGGGGTGGGTCGACCGGGACTCACCCTGAACGAACTCGTGTCCGCCGTGATGGCGGGCATGGAACGCATCCTCCACCACCGGTACGGCCCCCCGCCGCCCACCACCAGGGAACGACCGGACGCCTACCCGCTGGCCTGCATCGTCCACGGCGACACCTCCAGCGCGGCCGCCGGCGCGCTGGCGGCCTTCCACCTGCGGATCCCGGTCGTCCACGTCGAGGCGGGGCTGCGGACCGGCTCCACGCTCTCGCCCTTCCCCGAGGAGCTCAACCGGCAGCTGATCGGCCGGATCGCCTCCTTCCACCTGGCGCCGACCTTCCGCAATGTCGAGAACCTGGTGCGCGAGGGGGTCGGGATCGGACGGATCTTCGTCACCGGCAACACCGGGATCGACGCCCTGCTGTGGGCGGCCGACCAGGCGGTGCCCTACGGCCGTCCCGAGCTCGCCGACCTTGAGGACGACGACCGGACACGCGTGGTCACCGTCACCGCCCACCGCAGGGAGAACTGGGGAGCCGGGATCGCCGGGATCGCCGCCGGGGTGAGCCGGCTGGCCGCCGCCCACCCCACGGTGCGCTTCGTCCTGCCCGTCCACCCCAACCGGCTGGTCGCCGACGTCGTCAGGGAGGGGCTCGCCGACCTTCCGAACGTCACCCTGACCGAACCGATGGAGTACCGCGCGTTCGCCCGCCTGCTGAAGCGGTCCTACCTCGTCATCACCGACTCCGGCGGGATCCAGGAGGAGGCCCCGGCCTTCGACGTCCCCGTCCTGGTCTGCCGCACGACAACCGAGCGATGGGCGGGGCTGGAGGCCGGGACGCTCAAGCTGGTCGGCACCGACCCCGACGTCATCGTGGCCGAGGCCGGACGGCTGCTCGACGACCCGGCTGCGCACGCCCTGATCGCGGCCCGCACCAACCCGTACGGCGACGGCCACGCCTCGGAGAAGATCGTCGCCGCGTTCGAGAACATCGGCTT
>JAVHXR010000090.1 GCA_031119515.1 Propionicimonas sp. | reverse complement strand
CGGCGCCCTGGCGCGGCAATGTCTCCACCAGTCCGAGCGCGGCCAGGCCGCGCAACGCTGCGGGGTGCCCCTCGCTGCGGGCGAATAGGTAGGCGGCCTCCGCCCGTCGGCCCTGACGCCGCCGGAGTTCGGCGAGCCGGACCAGGGCGTCCGACTCCAGGCCGGGTCGTCGCTCGTGCAGCCCGTCGGCGGCGGAGAGTGCTTCCGCCTCGGCGCGGCGCCACTCCCCGGCCTCCACCAGCACCTCGGCGTACTCGGCGCGGCAGACCTGCTGGAGGGCGTGGAACCCGACCCTGCGACAGTGCGCCTCGAGCTTGCGGCACCACTCCGCCGCCCGCTCGGTGTCGCGGGCGATGCTGCAGGCGCCGATCAGGTAGCAGCACACGTAGCCGGAGAACTCCGGGTCGCGCAGTTCGCCTGCGACGGCGGCAACCGCGGTGGCGTCGAGCAGCCGCATCCCTGCGTCGACCTCGCCGTGCAGCACCTGCGCGAGGCCGAGCTGCGCCCGTCCGATCAGGTCGAGGTCGGAGTCGCCGGTCGCTGCCGCGATCTCGACCGCCTGGGCGGCGTGGGTGGCCAGTCCGGTCGCGTCGCCCGCCCAGTAGGCGAAGTCGGCCTGCCAGGCGGCGAGGTAGCCGTGTTCCACCCCGATGGGGACGGGGGCGAGGGAGCGCTCGGCCAGGTCGAGCCACCCCTGCGCCGCGGCCGGTTCGCCGAGGAAGGTGACGTGGTCGTAGGCGAGGGCGAACGCGACCCGGGCAGCGCCGCGGGGGTCGCCGTGCTCCCGGTAGCCGCGGTAGGCGGCCTCCCTGGCCTGGATCGCGCGGGGGTCGTCGCACCAGAAGTAGGCCTTCCCGAGGGCCTCGAGCGCCTCGGGGGAGGCGTCCGGGCCGCTGGCGGCCAGCGTGAGGTGCGCCACCGCAGCGGGCCAGTCGTGCCCGGACAGGGCGGCCACTCCTGCCTGGTACGCGGGAGTGGACATGGCCCGGTCGCTCTCGGTGTGGTAGCGGACGGATTCAGCGTAAGGGCCGCGCAGCGCGGCGTCACGGCGGAAAACTGCGCCCCGCCGGGGCGGGAGCACGCGCCGGGGCGGCACCCCCGGGGACTCACGACGCTCGCGGCACGAGCAGGTCCCACAAGCTGTGAGTTGGGGCTCCTCCACACCCCTGAGCTCACAGCTTGACGATGTCGCGCGGCTAGCTGTGAGTTGGAGCTCCTCCACACCGCTGAGCTCACAGCTTGAGGGTGAGCGACAAGGTGTGAGTTGGGGCCCCTCCACACCGCTGAGCTCACAGCTTGAGGATGGGGCGCGGCTAGCTGTGAGTTGGGGCTCCTCCACACCTCTGAGCTCACAGTCTGAGGGTGCCGGCCGGGGCCGGGAAGCGTCGAGCCCTGGTCAGGTGGTGGCTGGCCAGGGCTCTCGCTGCGCGCGCCCCCGAGAGGATTCGAACCTCTGCTCCCGCCTCCGGAGGGCGGTGCTCTATCCCCTGAGCTACGGGGGCCGCGCCCGCTGGTGAGCGGGCCTTCGCAACTCTAGCAAAGATCCCGGGGCCGCGACGCCGCGCCCTATCCTGTCGACGTGACGACCCTGCGCCGGCTGGCCACCGTGCTCGCCCTGGCGCTGCTGGCGGGTTGCGTCCCGCAGGCCCCGCCCGCGCCGGCCGTGATCCGCGAGACGCCGCCGCCGTGGCCCGCCCCGCGCGACGGGATCTCCTACTTTGAGGCGGCCGGCGTCCCCGCCTCCCGGCTCGACGACACCACGGGCCAGCAGGTGTTCACCCTCACCCTGACGATCGACGCGGACCCGGTGCCGCTGGCGGAGGGGATCGGGCTCGACCTCCCGCGCGCCCTGCAGGCACCCGTCCACACCCACGACGCCAGCGGGACGGTCTGGCTGGAGGGGAGGGGAGCCGGGGACGTGACACTCGGGCAGTTCTTCACGATCTGGGGCGTGCGGTTCACCGACACCTGCCTGGGTGCTGCCTGCGGAACGATCCGGGCCAGCGTGGACGGACGCCCGGTCGCCGACCCCGGCGGGGTGCTGCTCGCCGGCGCCGGCACGATCGCGGTGGACGTGGTCACCGGGTGACCACCAACGCCACCGGCGTAGGGCGCGGGGGAGAACCTCTGGCACAGTATCGGGCATGACCCACATGCACGTCGCGGGCTCGATCCATGCCGACGCGACGTCCCCGGCGCCGGTCTGGCTGACCCGTCCGGAGGACGTCAACGCGCTGACGCCCAAGCTGTGGAGTTCGAGCGTCACCCGCGACCCCGACGGCGTGGTCTCGGTGGCCGGACTGAAGCTCACCGACCTCGCCGGCCAGGTCGGCACCCCGGCCTACGTCCTGGACGAGCGCGACTTCCGCGAGCGCGCCCGCGGCTGGCGCGACGCCTTCGGCGGCTGGACCGTGTACTACGCCGGAAAGTCGTTCCTGTGCACCACGATCGCGCGCTGGGTGGTCGAGGAGGGCCTCAGCCTCGACGTCTGCTCGCTCGGAGAGCTCACCGTCGCACTGCGGGCCGGGGTGCCGCCGGAGCGGATCGGGATGCACGGCAACAACAAGAGCGAGGAGGAGCTCCGGCTCGGCCTCGAGCGCGGGGTGGGGCGCATCATCGTCGACTCCGCCGACGAGATCGGCCGGCTGGAGCGGCTGTGCGCCGAGCTCGACACCACGGCCAGGGTGATGATCCGGGTCACTACCGGTGTCGAGGCGCACACCCACGAGTACATCGCGACCGCCCACGAGGACCAGAAGTTCGGCTTCTCGATCCAGGGCGGCCAGGCGCTGGTGGCGATGGTGCGCTGCTACCACAGCCCGCGCCTGGACCTGCTGGGGATCCACTCCCACATCGGGTCGCAGATCTTCGACACCAACGGTTTCGAGGTCGCGGCCCGCCGCACCCTCAAGCTGTTCGCCCAGTTCAAGGAGGCGACCGGGGTGTCGCTGGCCGAGCTCGACCTCGGCGGCGGCTTCGGCATCGCCTACACCAAGGAGGACGATCCGGCATCCCCGGCAGAGCTGGCGGCGGGGTTGCGGGAGATCATCGCCCACGAGGTCCGGGGTTTCGGCCTGGTCGAGCCGGCGATCTCGATCGAGCCCGGACGGGCGATCGTCGGGCCGTCAGGGCTCGCGCTCTACCGGGTGGGCACGGTCAAGGTGGTCGAGATCGGTGGCGGCATGTCGCGGCGCTACATCTCCGTCGACGGCGGGATGAGCGACAACATCCGCCCGGCGCTCTACGCCGCCGAGTACTCCGCCTCGCTCGCCTCCCGCAGCTCCGACGCCGAGCCGGTGGTGTCGCGGGTGGTCGGGGTGCACTGCGAGGGCGGCGACATCCTGGTACGGGACGAGTTCCTGCCCTCGGACGTGCGCCCCGGCGACCTGCTCGCCGTCCCGGCCGCCGGCGCCTACAGCCGGTCGATGGCCAGCAACTACAACCACACGCCGCGCCCGCCGGTAGTCTCGGTGCTGGACGGCCGGGTCTCGACCCTGGTCCGGCGCGAAACCCTCGACGACCTGCTGGCGCTGGACGCCGGCGCGTCCGACTGACCCAGAAGGACCTCCATGACGACGAATGCCCCGATCAGGGTCGCCCTGCTCGGCTGCGGGGTGGTGGGCTCGCAGGTGGCCCGCCAGCTGCTGGCCCACGCCGAGGACCTCAGGGCGAGGATCGGCCGGCCGCTGGAGCTGGTCGGGATCGCGGTCCGCGACCTGTCCAAGCCGCGGCCGGGGATCGACCCGGCCCTGCTCACCGCCGATGCCGAGGCGCTGGTGACCCGCGGCGACCTCGACCTCGTGATCGAGCTGCTGGGCGGTATCGAGCCGGCCAGGAGCCTGCTGCTGGCAGCGATCGGCGCCGGCGCGTCGGTGATCACGGCCAACAAGGCGCTGCTGGCCGAGGACGGCGGCTCGCTCTACACCGCCGCCGAGCAGTCCGGTGTCGACCTGTACTTCGAGGCCGCGGTGGCGGGGGCGATCCCGATCATCCGGCCGCTGCGGGAGTCGCTTGTCGGCGACGAGGTGCTCGCCGTGAAGGGCATCGTCAACGGCACCACGAACTTCATCCTCGACCGGATGCACTCAGCCGGCGTCGGCTTCTCCGAGGTGCTCGCCGAGGCGCAGGCGCTGGGCTATGCCGAGGCCGACCCGACGGCCGATGTCGAGGGCTACGACGCCGCCGCCAAGGCTGCGATCCTGGCGTCGCTCGCGTTCCACTCCCGGGTGCGACTGGCCGACGTCGACCGCGAGGGGATCTCCCTGGTCAGCCAGGACGACATCGCGGCCGCGAAGGAGATGGGCTGCGTCATCAAGCTGCTGGCGAACTGCTCGCTGTCGGCCGACGGCCGGATCGCCGTCGGGGTGCACCCGACGATGGTGCCGCAGGGCCACCCGCTGGCCGCGATCCCCGGCGCGTACAACGCGGTCTTCATCGAGTCCCGGTACGCCGGCCGGCTGATGTTCATGGGGCCGGGTGCGGGCGGTTCGCCCACCGCGTCCGCCGTGATGGGCGACGTCGTGACAGCGGCCCGCAACCGGGTGCGCGGCACGGTCGGGCCGGGGGAGTCGGCGTACTCCGCGCGCGGCATCACGCCTCCGGGGGAGGTGGAATCCCGCTACTACGTATCGCTGCAGGTGACCGACGAGCCCGGCGTGCTGGCCAAGGTGGCGGCGCGGTTCGCCGACCACGGCATCTCGCTGCAGGCGGTCCGCCAGGACGGTGATCCGGTGAACTCCCGGGCGCGGCTCGGGGTGATGACCCACGTCGCGCCGGACTCGGACCTCCGCGCGACGGTGGCCGAGCTCGAGAGCCTTGCCGAGGTCGGCCCGGGCATCACCGTGATGCGGGTGGAGGGACACTGATGCACCTGGCCTGCCTCGACCTGGAAGGCGTCCTCGTCCCCGAGATCTGGATCAACGTCGCCGAGCGCACCGGGATCCCCGAGTTGCGGCTGACGACAAGGGACATCGCCGACTACGACCAGTTGATGCGCCACCGCCTCGACATCCTGGACGCCCACGGCATCGGGCTGTCGACGATCCAGGAGGTGATCGCGGGGATGGGGCCGCTACCCGGCGCCGCCGAGTTCCTGGCCGAACTCCGCACCCGGGCCCAGGTGGTCATCCTGTCCGACACCTTCTACGAGTTCGCGATGCCGCTGATGGCGCAACTCGGCTATCCCGCGCTGTTCTGCCACCGGCTGCTGGTCACCGACGACCGGATCACCGGGTACGCGTTGCGCCAGCCGGACAGCAAGCGTGCGGCCGTCCGGGCGTTCCACACCCTCAACTACAAGGTCGTGGCGGCCGGTGACTCCTACAACGACACCGCGATGCTCGGCGAGGCCGAGACCGGGATCCTGATCAACCCGCCTGCCTCCGTGGTAGCCGAGTTCCCCCAGTTCGAGGTGACGCGCAGCCTTCCGGCCCTGCTGGACGCCTTCGACGAGGCACTTGCGGCGCTGTGACGGTTTCGTTCGGCGGGGGTGCTACTCTTGGGGTGTCGCAGATGTGCGCCACCGCCCCACCAGATCGGGCGTGACGGGTTCGCCGTCGAAGCAGCGTCTCCCTTGATCGAGAGCCGTGGGCTGGGATCTGGATCCGCTGGACACACGTCATCGCGCATCACCGTTCCACTGACCACCGTGTCCGCAGCAGGTAATCCCCTTCCGAAAGGAACTCCGTGACCGACACGCTCAACCCGACGTCGGCCGCCGGCTCGCGTCCGCAGGGCATCGACAAGATGCTCCTGCCCGAGTTGAAGCAGCTGGCCTCCTCCCTGGGCATCAAGGGCGCTTCCGGGCTGCGCAAGCCGGCCCTCGTGGAGGCGATCAAGGCAGCCGGCGGCAGTGGCGCCGCCTCGGCGCCCACCCGCTCCCGCCGCCGGGCAGACGACGCCCCGAAGTCGAACGACCACTCCGCCGAGCCGGAGGTGCAGCGCGCCGAGACCCCCCGTGGGGACGCCGCCCGCACCGAACGCCGCGAGGCTCCGGCCGAACCGATGCTGCCGTCCTCACCCGAGGGTGGTGACGATGTCGCCAGCCGGCTCGAGGCGCTGCGCGCCGAGGGTGGACGCAACCGCCGTCGCCAGGGCCAGCAGGGCGATCGCCAGCAGGGCGACCGTCAGCAGGGCCAGCAGGGCGACCGCCCGGCGCCCGACCGGCAGCAGGGCGACCGCGCCGAGCGGCAGGACGCCGACGCCGTCGTCGAGTCGCCGCGCCAGCCCCGGCTCGACCGCGACTCCGCAGAGGACGACTTCGGCTCCGGACGCCGGGGCCGCCGGCGCCGCAACCGCGACCGCCAGAACCGGCGTGGCAACAACCGCTCCGGCGGCAGCCTGGGCATGGAGCGCATGGAGGCCGAGCCGACGGTGTCCGAGGACGATGTCGTCGTCGACATCTCGGGCATCCTCGATGTTCTCGACAACTACGCGTTCGTTCGCACCACCGGCTACCTTCCCGGCTCCAACGACGCCTACGTCTCGCTGTCGATGGTCCGCAAGTACGGGCTGCGCAAGGGCGACATCATCACCGGTGCGATCCGCCAGCCGCGCGACGGCGAGCGTCGGGAGAAGTTCAACCCGCTGGTCCGGATCGACACCGTGAACGCGGACGCCCCCGAGAAGGCGAAGGATCGTCCCGAGTTCGCCAAGCTGACCCCGCTGTACCCGCAGGAGCGGTTCCGGCTGGAGACCACCCCGCTGAACATGACCGGCCGGATCATCGACCTGGTAGCGCCGGTCGGCAAGGGCCAGCGCGGCCTGATCGTCTCGCCGCCGAAGGCCGGCAAGACCCTGGTGATGCAGGCGATCGCGAACGCGATCACGGTGAACAACCCCGAGGTGCACCTGATGATCGTCCTGGTGGACGAGCGTCCCGAGGAGGTCACCGACTTCCAGCGCACCACCTCGGGTGAGGTGATCGCGTCCACCTTCGACCGTCCGGCCGACGACCACACCACGATCGCCGAGCTGGCCATCGAGCGGGCCAAGCGCCTGGTCGAACTGGGTCGTGACGTGGTGGTCCTGCTCGACGGCATCACCCGCCTGGGCCGCGCCTACAACCTGGCCGCCCCGGCCTCGGGGCGCATCCTCTCCGGTGGCGTCGACTCCGCGGCGCTCTACCCGCCGAAGAAGTTCTTCGGTGCCGCCCGGAACATCGAGAACGGCGGCTCGCTGACCATCCTCGCCACTGCGCTGATCGAGACCGGCTCCAAGATGGACGAGGTCATCTTCGAGGAGTTCAAGGGCACCGGCAACATGGAGCTCCGGCTTCGCCGCGAGCTCGCCGACAAGCGGATCTTCCCGGCCATCGACCCGGTCGCCTCCGGCACCCGCCGCGAGGAGATGCTGCTCGGCCGCGAGGAACTCGCGATCATCTGGAAGCTCCGCCGGGTGCTGTCCGGTCAGGATCCGCAGGCCGGCCTGGAGATGCTGCTCAACCGGATGCGGAAGACGCAGAGCAACCGCGACTTCCTGATGCTGATCTCGAAGACCACCCCGAACCCGGAGTAGTCAGGGTCACGCGACCACCGTCACGCCGCGCCGGCGGCGGACGGGGCGGTCGCGACGAGGGGCGAGGAACCCCTGAGGATCAGAACACCCAGCTCGAGCCCGGGGGGACCGGCCAGCCGAAGGCGGTCGCGAACCGGGCGAGGGCGGCGGGGGAACTCGCTGTGAGCGCGCCCGCTCCCGCAAGGGACGCGGCCGAACCGCCGCCGAGGTAGAGCGCGCCGAGCGTGGCGACGTCCAGCCGGATGTCCGCCGCGTCGTCGGTGCGGGTCACGCTGACGTCCCCGGCGAACGCGGCTGCCCGCACCCGCCAGCGGCCGGCATTCTCGGCGATCAGGTCGTCGCCCACCTCGAGGACGAGGTCGAGGTCGGACGCGTACCGCCGCCCGGCGAGGGCACCCGGCAGGTCGATGATCCGGATCCAGACGTTGTCGGAGAGCCGCGGCTTCGCTGCCCTCAGGTCGACCAGCAGCCCGAGCAGCGGGTCGGCCAGGGTGAGCTGACCCACCTCGATCGACGTGGTCAGGTCGAGGTCGAGCAGCCGCGACCAGAGCGCATGCGCTGTCGGCGGGTCGAGCGCCACGGTCTCGCGAACGTGGACGGTGCCCGCCGCGGTGCCGTCAGGCCAGTCCAGTCTGCGACGGAACATCGCATACCCGGTCGGGCGGCCGGCCACGCGGGCGACCAGCATCCGGCGGGGTTCCGAGCCACCCCGCACGATCGGGTGGTCGTCGAGGAACCCCCGGGCCAGCTCGGGCGTCTCCCGGGTCACCCAGCCGGGACGATTCGGTTGCGAGCCGCCGGCGGCGGCGTGGAGTTCCGCGACCAGGTCGCGATGGCGTTCGAGGTCGAAGGCCTCGAACCCGATCTTCACCCGGTCGGATCCGGGTACCGGATGCAGCGTCGCTCCGCGCGGGAGGCTCAGGCTGACGACCTGGCTCGCCATGCCGTAGCCGAACCGGCCATAGATCGCCGGCTCCGAGGCCGTCAGTGCCGAGACCGTCTCGCCCCGGCCAGCCGCGGCGGCCAGGTGGTCGTTGACCATCGCGCGCAGGATGCCCTGGCGGCGGTGACCGGGATGCACCCCGACCCAGGTCAGGCCGGCCACGGCGAGGGTGGCCCCCGGCACCGGGAAGCGTGCGAACGGGTAGGACGCGTGCATCCCGACGAGCCCGTCCACGCCCTCGGCCTCGACACCCCGGACCCGGTCCCAGGACAGCGGGGAGGGACGCTCGCGCAGCTCCCCGACCGTGTGGGAGGCGGGGAAGGCCCACAGGTCGAGGTCGAGGATGTCGTCCAGGCGATCCTCCGGGACGTCGACGTGGCGGAGCGTGTCCGGCAGCGCCGCGGGTGTCAGCTTCATGGGCCCATCGTCGTGGAACCGCGCCACCTGCGCCAGCCGGGTTGGCGGGGGATGCGGCCCGGCCGGTTTGGATTCTGCGGGACGGTGCGGAACAATGGGAGGTCGGTGCCGGTTCACGCATCCGGTCTTTCCTGCCCGAATCGGGCAGAGCGACCCGGCACGATTGAGGAGAGAACCATGAAGCAAGGGATCCATCC
>JAVHXR010000089.1:2076-9081 GCA_031119515.1 Propionicimonas sp. | reverse complement strand
GGTACAGGTAGCTCAGTGCGTCGAACCGCTCCAGGAAGGCCTGTCCCTGGTGGTCGAGGTAGCTCTCGACGGCGAAGTCGATCCCGAATCCGGGGCCGGTTGCCGCGCCCGCGGGCTGGCGGCTGTTCGGCTCGCGACCGAACTTGGATTCCAGCGCCGCCTCGGACAGGTAGGTGATGTGGGCCATCATGCGGGCGATCGCGAGCCCGGTGGCCGGGCTGACGCCCTCCTCGGCGTAGCGGCCGTCCTTGAAGAACCGGTCGGTCATGATCGCCCGCCGGGCGACGGCGGAGAAGGCGATGTTCTGCGCGTTCAGGCGGCTGGACGCGGCCACCACCAGGGCATTCGCCACTTCGCGGGGGTACCTCAGCGACCACTCCAGCACCTGCATGCCGCCGAGCGAGCCGCCCAGCGCCGCCAGCAGCCGGTCGATCCCGAGGTGGCCCACGAGGGCGCGGTGCACCTCGACAAGGTCGGCCATCGAGACCAGCGGGAAGTCGAGACCGTAGGCCCGGCCGGTGGCGGGGTTGGTCGAGGACGGGCCGGTGGTGCCCTGGCAGCCGCCGAGCAGGTTCGCGCAGATCACGAAGAAGCGGTCGGTGTCGAGCGGCTTGCCCGGCCCGATCAGGTTGTCCCACCAGCCGGCCCGCTGGGCCCCGTCGTGGAGACCGGCGGCATGCGCGTCCCCGGTCAGGGCGTGGCACACCATGACCGCGTTGTCCCGGTTCGGGCTCAGTTCGCCGTAGGTCTCGTAGCCGACATCGATCGGCCCGAGCATCGCACCAGACGACATTCGCAGCGGCTCCTCGGCGGTGAACAGCCTGACGTGCCGGGTCTCCACGACGCCGACGGAGCCGGCGTCCGGCGCTGCGACGGACATGCGTGTGCCTCCTCTCACTGGTGCCCGGACAGCTTAGGCGACGCTCGCATGGAAGAATGGCGAGGGTTGACCAGGAGGACAGATGGCGGAACTGAAGGACAGGCTGAGGGCCGATCGGGTGGTCGCGATGAAGGCGCGCGACGAACTTGCCAAGAACACCCTCGGGATGGCGCTGACGGCGATCCAGCTCGAGGAGGTCGCCGGCGAGGCCGCCCGCGAGCTCAGCGACGACGAGGTGCTGCGGGTGCTCACCCGCGAGGCCGCCAAACGGAAGGACTCCGCCGAGGCGTATGCCGCCGGGAACCGGCCCGAACTGGCGGAGAAGGAGCTCGCCGAGGCAGCCCTCCTGCAGGCCTACCTGCCGGCCGCGCTGTCCGAGGCCGAGCTCGACGCGCTGGTCGCCGAGGAGGTAGCCGCGGCGGCCGCCTCGCTCGGTGAGAAGCCCACCATGAAGCAGATGGGGCAGGTCATCAAGGCTGTCAACGCCCGCGCCCAGGGCCGGGCCGAGGGCGCCACCATCGCGGCGAAGGTCAGGTCAGCGCTGGCGTGAGCGCAGGGGTGTAGGCCCGGAACGACGGCACCCGCGCGGCGATCACCACGGTGACGACGACCACCAGGATGCCGCCGAGCGCTGCCGTGAGCGGAGCCCCCAGCCACTCCGCGGCCAGGCCGTGGGCGACGTCGGCGATCCTCGGACCGCCCACGACGACCACCAGGAACGCCCCCTGCACGCGGCCGCGTACGGTGTCGTCCACGGCCGCGAGCAGCATCGACTGGCGGAACGCCGCCGAGGCGATGTCTGCGGCGCCGCCGATGGCCAGCATGGTGATCGCCACGACAAGCATCGGCACCCGCCAGGCCGGCGCGAGCCAGCTGGCGACTCCGAACCCTGTGATCGCACTCCCCCACACCAGGACGGCGGCGATCACCGCCCTGCCCTGGTGGCGTACCCGGGAGTACCAGCCGGACAGGATGCCGCCGAGCATCGCCCCGAGCGGGATTCCGGCGAACAGCAGGGCGTACACCAGTCCGCCCTCGGGCGGCTCGCCGAAGCTGGTGTGGGCGATCTCGGGGAACAGCGCGCGCGGCATCCCGAACACCATGGCGACCAGGTCGAGTCCCAGCCCGACCAGCACCACGACGTGCAGCCTGAGGTAGCGGACGCCCTCGACGATGGACCGCAGGCCCGGGGAGCCGGTCCGGCCGGTGACGGGCATGGCCGGCAGCCGGACCACCGCGGCCAGGGTCGCGCAGAGCGTCAGGGTGTCCACCAGGTACAGCCAGGAGATCCCGATCAGCGGGATCAGCATGCCTCCGACCAGGGGGCCGGCGATCGCCCCCGCGGTCATCACCGTCATGTTCAGGGCACTGGCCGCCGGCAGCTGGCCGGCCGGCAGCAGCCGGGGCAGGACGGCCGTCCGGGTCGGCTGGTTCACGGCGAAGAACGCCTGCTGCAGCGAGAACAGCCCGAGCAGCAGCCAGACGTTCCCGATCCCCGCGGCGGCCTGGGCCCAGAACGCTGCGCTGGTGAGGATGAGCCCCGAGGTCGTCACCAGCAGCAGCACCCGCCGGTCGAAGTGGTCGGCCAGGGCTCCACCCCACAAGCCGAAGACGATCAGCGGGACGAGCCCGAACAGGCCGGCGAGCCCGACATAGGCCGAGGAGCCGGTCATCGCGTACAGCTGTGCGGGTACCGCCACCACGGTGAGCTGGGCGCCGATGACGGTGACGATGTTGGCCGTCCACAGCCGGCGGAAGGCGGGAGTGCGCAGCGGAGTGGTGTCGGCGAACAGCCTCCTCAGTCCTGGCACGGCGAGAAAGCCTACGCGGCCACCCGCCGGTCAGGTCACGCGGCCAGCAGGGCGGACAGCGCGGCGGTGTCCGCGTCCGACATCGGGTCCACTCCCACCCGGCTGGACAGCCGCGTGACGGTACCCTCGGCGTCCGCCTCGATCCAGGCCGCCCGGTGGTCCAGCCCCAGGTGCGGCAGCCCGGGCAGGAACAGGCAGCCGGACGCGGTCTCGTACTCGGGGACGGACGCCAGCGTCTGGGCCGGCGGGTGCAGGACCGCAAGGGCTGGCGGCAGCGGCGGGCTGAACTGCCCGGGGACCACCGCTTTCGCCCCGAACAGCGGGCCCTCGGCCATCACAAGACCGACCGCGTGCTCGGGTGACGGGTCCGGGAGGTCCTCGATCACCCGGAACACGGTGCTGCCGCCGGGCAGCATGCCGGGCACCGCCGCGACCCGGACGGCGAGCAGCAGGAACTGCGTCCACTCGACGGTGTCCTGCGGCCACCTGCCCACCAGCAGGAACCCGCACAGGCTGCCGCCGGCGCGCATCGGAGTGACCTCGATCCTCGGACCCCAGTTGTGCTCCATGACCCCTCCTCAGGCCGTCCGAGCGGCTGCCTCCAGCCTGCCGGGTGGACGTCACACCCGCGTTACGCGCGGGTTGAGTGTCGGTTTCGGGTGTTGTCCATGATGCGCCGGTGGCCGGGCAGGCCATCGGCGCCACGCCCGGCCCGGTTAGGCTTTCGGGGTGCCAGAGCTCGGACCAGAAGCGTTGCTCCTGCTCGTGGTCTCCGCGTTCCTGGCCGGAACGGTCGACGCCGTCGTGGGTGGTGGCGGGCTGATCCAGCTGCCCGCGCTGATGGTGGCCTTCCCGACGGCGACCCCCGTCCAGCTGCTCGCGACCAACAAGCTCGGGTCGATCGCGGGCACGTCGATGTCGAGCGTCACCTACTACCGCCGCGTGAAACCCGACCTGCGCACCGCCCTCCCGATGGCCGGGGCCGCCTTCGTCGGGTCCGCCCTCGGCGCAACGGTGGCGTTCAGCATCCCGCGGTCGGCGTTCAACCCGATCGTGCTGGTCGCGTTGGTCGTCGTCGGTGCCTACATCGTGCTGAAGCCGGATCTCGGGCAGGTCGAGCACCTGCGGATGACCGGCCTGCGTCACTACCTGGCGGCGTGCGCGATCGGGCTCGGCATCGGCTTCTACGACGGCGCGCTCGGCCCCGGCACCGGGTCCTTCCTGGTCTTCGCCCTGGTGAGCTGGCTCGGGTATGCCTTCCTCGAGGCAAGCGCGAAGGCGAAGATCGCCAACTTCGCCACGAACCTCGCCGCACTGCTGATCTTCATCCCGCAGGGCGCGGTGATGTGGAAGGCCGGGATCGCGATCGCGATCGCGAACCTGGCCGGCGGCTACGTCGGTGCCCGGGTGGCGGTCGCCAGGGGCGCACGCTTCATCAGGGCGGTCTTCATCGCGGTGGTGGCCGCGTTCGCGCTCAAGATCGGCTGGGACATCGCCTCCGGCGCCTGAACCGGGGCCGCGGACCTGTCGTGGGCAGGCAGCCACGCGGCGGTAGTGGCTGTGTCAGGATCGAGCCATGGTGGACGTTTCCGGGCTGGTGGACGCGATCGATGCCGGACTCCGGGCGGAGGCGGTACCCGAACGCGCCGCGGGCGAGAAGGCCTACCTCAAGAGCGACCTCGACCACTACGGCACGTCGGTGCCGGCCACCCGGCGGGTGGTCAAGGAGCACACCTGGCGGCGAGGACTCAGCCACGACGAGGTGGTCGCGGCGGCCGGGCAGCTCTGGCGTGAACCGGTCCACGAACGCCGGGCGGCGGCCGCCGAACTGCTCGAGCAACAGGTCGGCCTGCTCGAGGCCGCCGACATCGGCCTGCTCGAGCGGCTGCTGCGGGAGTCCCGCACCTGGGCGCTGGTCGACAACCTGGCCGCGAGCGTGGTCGGCCCGTTGGTCGAGCGGGAGCCGTCACTTGACGCCGTCCTCGACCGCTGGGCCACCGACGGCGACTTCTGGATCCGGCGGTCGGCGCTGCTCGCCCTGCTGCTCCCGCTGCGCCAGGGACGGGGTGACTTCGAGCAGTTCGGCCGCTATGCCGACCCGATGCTGGAGGAGAAGGAGTTCTTCATCCGCAAGGCGATCGGTTGGGTGCTGCGGGACACCGGGAAGCTTCGCCCCGACCTGGTCCACGACTGGCTGCTGCCACGCGCCAGCCGGGCGTCGGGGCTCACCATCCGCGAGGCGACCAGATACCTCAGCCCTCAACAGCGGGACGGGATCCTCGCCGGCCGCTGAGCCGGCAGGCGGTTCACAGGAACGGACGAAGCTCCACCTTGCGGTTGCAGTGCAGCGACCCCTCGGTGGCCAGCGCCTGCGCGGCGTCGTGGCCGGGCGCCTCGATGATCCAGAAGCCGGCGACGAACTCCTTCGACTCGGTGAACGGGCCGTCGGTGACCAGGCCGGCACCCTCGCGGTTGTCGATCACGGTGGCAGGGCCGCCCAGACCGCCGGCGAAGACCCAGTGCCCGCCCGCCCGGAGCCGTTCGTTGAAGGCGTCGATCGCCGCCATCTCGGCCTCGGTGGCCAGGTCGGTCGAGTCGGCTATCACCGAAACCAGGTACTGCATGGCGCCATCTCCCCTCTGCCGGGACGGCGGTCGCCCCGGTCCTTCACTCCTGCGACGAAACCGACTGCCGCGATCAGACACCGCTCGCGCTGCGGCCGGGGACCCCTGCCTCAGCTGTTCCAGCGCAGGATCGCCGGAGACTCCTTCTCCCGGCCGAGCACCGACACGCTGGCCACCTCGAGGGGGAAGCTCTGGCCGAAGATGATCGGGAAGTCCAGCCAGCACAGCGCCAGGACGCGGGAGGCGTGGCCGTGGCCGAAACAGATCGCCCGTTCCGCGCCGGAGCCGCGCACCCGTGCCACCACCCTGGTCAGCCTGGCCCGCACCTGGTCGGCCGACTCCCCCGACGGGCACCCGTTGAACCAGATCCGCCATCCCGGCCAGCGCTCCCGGATCTCGACGCTGGTCAGCCCTTCGAACTCGCCGTAGTCCCACTCCACCAGGTCGTCATCCACCTCGTAGTCGGTGAAGCCGGCGAGTTCCGCGGTTCGCCTGGCCCGCAGCCTGGGGCTGCTCAGCACGAGCCCGAAGTCGGCGGGATCCAGGTGGGCGCGGAGCGCTCCGGCCTGTTCGACACCGGACGGCGTCAGGTCGAGGTCGGTGACAGACGTGTGCCGGCCGCTCTGCGACCACTCGGTCTGCCCGTGGCGTACCAGGTAGAGAAGCGTCATCGCCCTGCCTCACGCTGTCGACGGTTCCACCGGGCGGTCAACCCCGGCGTGGCCGGTCCAGCACACCGCAGCGGCGCCGGGATCGTCAAGCATCCGCCTCAGGCGCTCCGGTCGCGCAGCCACGCGTCGATCTCACGGTCCAGCGCGGTCTTCCGGTCGGCCGGGAGGAAGCTCGCCTCGACGGAGTTGTGCGCCAGCCGGGCGAGGTCTGCGTCGGTGAGCGAGAACTGCGCGCCGACGGCGGCATAGTTCTCGTCGACGTAGGCGCCGAAGTAGGCGGGATCGTCGGAGTTGACGGTGGCGACCACACCCGCGGCCAGCAACTGCGGCAGCGGGTGCTCGGCCAGCGAGGCGACCCCGTTCAACCGGACGTTCGACACCGGGCAGACGGTCAGCGGCGTCCGCCCGGCGGCCAGCCGCCGCACCAGGGCGGGATCCTCGACCGACCGGACGCCGTGGTCGACCCGCTCCACCCCGAGCAGGTCGAGCACGTCGGTGACGTACTCCGGCCCGCCCTCCTCCCCGGCGTGCGCGACCCGGTGCAGCCCCAGCTCCCCGGCGCGGGCGAAGACGGCGGTGAACTTCGAGGCGGGGTTCCCGAGCTCTGTCGAGTCCAGCCCGATGCCGATGATCGGCGCCTGCAGGGCGAGGAGTTGCTCGAGGACGTCGAGCGCCTCCTCGCCGCCCCGATCACGCAGGAAGCAGGCGATCAGCGCGCTCGTCGTACCGGTCTCCCTCTCCCCGGCCCGGCAGCCCTCGACGAGGCCGTCGACCACCTCGGCCAGCGGGATGCCGCGCACCAGGTGCGCCTGCGGGTCGAAGAAGACCTCGGCGTGCCGGACGCCGCCGGCGGCCGCGCGGCGGAGGTAGGCCAGGGCGAGCTCGGCGAAGTCGTCGGCGGTCCGCAGCACCGCCAGGTTCGCGTAGTAGAGGTCGAGGAAGCTCTGCAGGTCGTCGAAGGAGTAGCGGGAGCGCAGGTCGGCAAGCGACGCGTACGGCAGGCTCAGGCGATGCCGGGC
>JAVHXR010000089.1:0-2066 GCA_031119515.1 Propionicimonas sp. | reverse complement strand
CGGGCGGCGAGGTCGAAGATGAGCTCGGGCTCGAGAGTGCCCTCGATGTGGAGGTGCAGCTCGACCTTCGGCAGGGTCGCGATGGCGCTCATGGTCCTCGTCCGTGGCTCGATGGACGCTGGCCGCGGCCGCGACCGGCGGGCCCATCCTCTCAGGCCGGACGAGCGCCACCGGAGGAACTGGGGTCACCGGAGAACGGTGAATCCCGTTCCCGACCGGGGTCATTCCGTGGCAGCCGGGGCTAGATTTCGAAACGGCGACCGCGGAGACCGGCCGTTCACTCACGCAGCAGCTAGGAGGAACCATGTCAGTAGGCCCCGTGGACGTGTACGTCATCGGCTTCCCCGGGAACAAGTTCACCGGCCGGATCGCCCCGGCCATCATGGAGCTGGTGAAGAACGGCACCATCCGGATCGTCGACCTGACCTTCGTGATGAAGGACGCCGAGGGCGCCATCAGCACCCTGACCATCCCGGATCTCGACGCCGAGACCGGTGCCAGCTTCGTCGGCATCGAGCTCACCAAGCCGGGGGCCCTGGGAGAAGAGGACGCCGACGAAGTCAGCGAGGACCTCCCGCTCAACAGCGCCGCGCTGCTGATGGCCGTCGAGAACGTCTGGGCCGCCAAGCTCGTCGACGCGCTCCAGGCCGCCGACGCCGTGGTCATCGACCAGGTCCGGATCCCCGTCGACGTCGTCCAGGCCGTCCTCACCGCCTGACCACCCGTCACCACCCTTCGATCAGGAAAGAAGCATCCACATGGGACTCATGCGTATGGCAGCCCGCACAGCGGTGGTTGCCGGAACGGCCACCGCGGTCTCCGGACGCGTAGCGCGCCGGCAGGCCGCCAGGTACGACGCCAAGGAGCAGGAGGCGTACGACGCGCAGCAGCTCGCCGCCTACCAGCAGCAGGAGGCGATCCAGCAGGCCGCCGCCCAGCAGCTCGCCGCCCAGCAGGCACAACCGGCCGCCTACCAGCAGCCGGCCGCACCGCCGCCGCCCGCGGAGGACGAGACGATGGCGAAGCTCAAGCAACTCGCCAGCCTGCATGCCGCGGGCATCCTGTCCGACGAGGAGTTCGCCTCCGCCAAGGCGAAGGCCCTGGGGATCTGATCCCTCCACGAGAAGTGAGCGAGGTAGCGCCCTACTCGCGCCTGGCAGGGGTCTACGACGAGATCGTCGTGGACCCCTGCTTCGGCCGGTGGGCGGGGTTCCTCGACCACCTGTGGCAGGCCGACCCCGGCGGTGTGGCTGCCGTTCTCGACGTGTGCTGCGGCACGGGCCTGCTGGCCGCCGAACTGGTGGCCCGCGGCTACCGGGTGACGGGGGTTGACGCCTCCGTGGCGATGCTGGCGCGCGCCCGCCGCCGGCTCGGCCCGGACGCCGTCCTGGAGCTGGTGGTCCTGCCCGACCTGCCGGCCGTCGGCCGGTTCGACGCCGCCGTCTCCACCTTCGACGGCCTCAACTACCTCGACCAGCGCGGCTTCTGGATGACCATGGCGGGCCTCGCGGAGCGGCTGCGTCCAGGAGGCTGGCTGGTCTTCGACCTCCACACCGACGCGATGCTGCAACTCGCGCTGCACACCCCTACCGTCGCAGGTGAACAGGACGGCACGAGCTACGTCATCCACAATGTCGTCGACCTCGGCGAGCGGACCTGCGACGCCCGGATCCAGGTCACCGGAACCGACGCCGGGGAGCCCTTCAGCGAACGCCACCGCCAGTACTTCCACACCGATGCGGAGGTCAGGGCGGCGCTGGCCGCCGCCGGGTTCGAGCAGGTCGCCGTCACAGAGGAGTACACCCGCGTCCCGGTCGACGAGAACACGTTGCGGGCCACCTGGACGGCCAGGCGACGGCTCACCTGACCGCGCCAGCGACCTCAGCGGAAGTCGCGCGAGTTGTGCTTGACCCCGATCACCAGGGGTTCCAGCCGATCGGCGAGCAGGTTCGTGACGCCTTCGGGCGAGCGTTCCAGGATCCCACGGACGATCAGCGCCGACGACTCCCGCGCGATCCGCCGGTAGCGCGACCACACCCCTGGCGAACAGATCACGTTCACCAGCC
>JAVHXR010000088.1 GCA_031119515.1 Propionicimonas sp. | reverse complement strand
CGTCGGCGAGGGCCTGGCCGAGGCCGAATGGGCCGTTCATGATCGGGCCGAGCCGGTGCTGCATCTTGCCCACCAGCCGCCGCTCGTACCAGACGTTGAAGATCGTCCAGACCAGCAGCACCACGAAGAGCGCGACGACCTTGATCAGCACCAGCCACCAGGGATCGTTCATCAGGCGACACCTCCCAGGTTCAGTTGCACGGTGTCACCGGCAAGCACCCCGAACTCGCCCAGGGAAACTCCCGGGGCGTTGGTCGGCACCCACACGGCGCCGTCCACCATGTCCTCGGCGACCTCGAGCGGCAGGGTGAAGAAGCCACCCGCGTCGGTCACGACGGTCACCTCGCCACCGTGCGCAAGCCCGGCCTTCGCCGCCGTGGCCGGGCTGACCCGCGCCACCGCCGGCTTGGCGGTCTCGGCGAGGGCGGCCTCGCCGTCCATCCCGCGGCCGCCGTCCAGCAGCTGTCGCCAGGTCGCGACCCGGAAGCCGGCGGACCGCCCGTTCGCCCGCGGCTTGGCGCCGTTGGGCTTGCCGGCCGGAACCGGACGGGGGCCCTCCCAGCTGCCGAGCTCTGCGAACTCGGTCGCGGCCTGGTCGACGGTGCGCACGCCCAGCGACGTCCCCATCGCGTCGGCCAGGGCGGCCAGGACGCGCAGGTCGGTCATCGGGGTGTTCGCCTGCCGGATGACGGTGTTCACCACCCCGGGGCGGTGCTCCCAGTTCCAGAAGGTGCCGGCGTGCTCCTCGATCAGCGCCACCGGGAAGACCACGTCCGCCCGCTCGGTGACCTCGGACAGCCGCGACTCGAGGCTGACCACGAAGCCTGCGGACTCCAGCGCGTCCCTGACCTGCTGCGCCGAGGCGAAGTCACGCGGCTCGAGGCCGCCCACCACCAGCGCCTGCAGCTCGCCGGACTCGGCGGCCGACAGGATCCCTGTGGCATCCAGCCCGGGCTCGGACGGCAGGGTCTCGACCCCCCAGGCCGCGGCGACGTCCACCCGGGCGGCGGCGTCGTGCACCGCCCGGCCACCCGGCAGCAGGGTCGGCAGGCAGCCCACCTCGACGGCGCCGCGGTCACCGGCCCGGCGCGGCACCCAGGCGAACCTGGCACCCGCGGACTCCGCCTTGGCCACGACCGCGGCCAGCGTCCCGGGAGAAGTGGCGGCGCGCTCACCGACCAGCACGAGGGTGTCCGCGTCGAGTTCGACCCCTGCCAGCGCGGCGGCCTCGTCGCCGGGGCCGGTCGGCACCACGGTGGCGTTCAGCTTCACCGAGCCGTTGCTGGCGTAGGGCGCCAGCGTGACGACCTGCACCTTGTGCTTGCGGACCGCCTTGCGCAGCCGCAGGAAGATGGCGGCAGCCTCCTCCTCTGGTTCGAGGCAGACCAGGACGACCCGCTTCGCCGCTTCGAGGTCGGCGTAGGTGACGCCGTCGCCGAGCCCCCGGCCGGCCACCTGGGTGGTCAGGAAGATGGTCTCCTCGGCGCTCGCCGGGCGGGAGCGGAAGTCGATGTTGTTCGTGCCGAGGACGGCCCGGGCGAACTTGGAGTAGCCGTAGGCGTTCTCCACCGTCAACCGTCCGCCGGTCAGCACGCCCGCGCTGGAACCGGCGGCCCTGAGGCCGGCGACGGCTGCGTCGATCGCCTCCGGCCAGCTGGCGACCTTGAGGACGCCGTCGCGGCGCACCAGCGGACGCGTGACCCGGTCCTCGCCGCGCCCCGAGACGAAGGCGAACCGGCCCTTGTCGCAGTTCCACTCCTCGTTGACGGCCGGGTTGGCACCGGCCAGCCGACGCTTCACCTGGAAGTGGCGGTGGTCCACCCGCAGCGCGCAACCGCCGGCGCAGTGCTCGCAGGTCGAGTCTGTCGAGACCAGGTCGAACGGGCGGCTCTGGAAGCGGTAGGACACGCTGGTGAGCGCACCCACGGGGCAGATCTGGATGACGTTGCCGGAGAAGTAGGAGTTGTACGGGTGCTCGGCGTACTTGCCGACCTGCTGCAGCGCACCCCGCTCCACCAGCGCGATGAACGGGTCGCCCGAGATCTGCTCGGAGAACCGGGTGCAGCGGGCGCAGAGCACGCAGCGCTCCCGGTCGAGCAGCACCTGGGCCGACACCGGCACCGGCTTCGGGAAGGTCCGCTTGACGCCCTCGTAGCGGGATTCGCCGTTGCCGTTGCTGAGCGCCTGGTTCTGCAGCGGGCATTCGCCGCCTTTGTCGCAGATCGGGCAGTCCAGCGGGTGGTTCACCAGCAGGAACTCCAGCATCCCGGCCTGGGCCTTCTCGGCCACCGGGCTGGTCACCTGGGTGTTGATCTTCATCCCCGGCGCGCACTCCAGGGTGCAGGACGCCTGGGGCTTCGGCATGCCGCGTCCGTTGCCCATGTCCGGCACCTCGACAAGGCACTGCCGGCACGCCCCGACCGGGTCGAGCAGCGGGTGGTCGCAGAACCGCGGGATCGCGATCCCGACCATCTCGGCGGCACGGATGGCGAGGGTGCCCTTGGGCACCTGCACCTCGATGCCGTCGATCGTCACCGCGATGGTGTCGACCTGGGCGAGGGCCTCGCCCGGCTTGGTGACGACGCTCATGCGTGGCTCCCTTCAGGCACCTCGAAGAGGGCGCTTCGTCCGTACGGGAACAGCTCGCGGGCCGGGGTGTGGTAGCCCGCCTCGAACTCGGGGCGGAAGTGGCGCACGGCGGAGGTGACGCAGGCCACCGCGCCGTCGGCGAGGGCGCAGAACGACTTGCCGCCGATGTTGTCGCAGATGTCGAGGAGCTTGTCGACGTCGCCCGGCGCGGCGACGCCGTCCTCGAACTGCTTCAGCAGCTGCACCAGCCACCAGGAGCCCTCCCGGCAGGGGGTGCACTTGCCGCAGGACTCGTGCTTGTAGAACTCCACCCAGCGCAGCGTGGTGCGCACCACGGACACGGTCTCGTCGAAGACCTGGAGGGCCTTCGTGCCGAGCATGCTGCCGACGCCCGCCATCCCCTCGTAGTCGAGCGGGACGTCGAGGTGCTCGCCGGTCAGGATCGGGGTGGACGAGCCGCCGGGGGTCCAGAACTTCAGCTGGTGGCCGTCGCGGATGCCGCCGGACAGCTCGAGCAGTTCCCGCAGCGTGACGCCGAGCGGGGCCTCGAACTGGCCGGGCCGCGTCACGTGCCCCGACAGCGAATAGATCGTCATGCCCTTGGACTTCTCGGTGCCCATCGCCGAGAACCACGAGGACCCGTTGACGACGATCGAGGGAACGGTCGCGATCGACTCGACGTTGTTGATCACCGTCGGGGACGCGTACAGCCCCGCGACAGCGGGGAACGGCGGCCGCAGCCGGGGCTGCCCGCGCCGGCCCTCGAGCGAGTCGAGCAGCGCGGTCTCCTCGCCGCAGATGTAGGCGCCGGCACCGGCGTGCACGATGATGTCGAGGTCGTAGCCGGAACCGTGGATGTCCTTGCCCAGGTGCCCGGCGGCGTAGGCCTGCTCGACGGCGTTGCGCAGCCGGCGGACGACGTGCAGCACCTCGCCGCGGATGTACACGAACGCGGTGTGGCAGCCGATCGCGTACGAGGCGATGATCATCCCCTCGACAAGGGTGTGCGGGGAGGCCAGCAGCAGCGGGATGTCCTTGCAGGTGCCCGGCTCGGACTCGTCGGCATTGACCACCAGGTACTTCGGGTTCGGGTTGTCCTTCGGCACGAAGCTCCACTTCATGCCGGTCGGGAAGCCTGCCCCGCCGCGGCCACGCAGGCCGGCGTCCTTGACCAGTTCGGTGACCTGGTCGGGGGTCATCGCGAACGCCTTGTCGAGGGCGGCGTAGCCGCCGCCGGCGGCGTACGCCCCGATGTCCCAGGACTTCGCGGTCCCCCAGTTCGCCGAGAGGACGGGCGTCAGCAGGTCGGTCACAGCGCGGTCTCCTCCGGCTTCGGGGCTGCCCAGCCCTTGGCGTCGGCGATGCTCTTGCCCAGCAGGGACGCCTCGCCGGCGCTCGGCCCCTCATCGGCCCTGCCGTCGGGGAAGCCGGCGAGCACCCGCTCGGCCTCCCGCCAGCTGGTGATGGTCGCGCCCCGGGTGGAGGCGACGTCCTTGCCGTCGGCCAGGTCGTCGATCAGCTTCTCGGCCTTCTCGGGGGTCATGTTGTCCATGAACTCCCAGTTGACCATCATCACCGGGGCGAAGTCGCAGGCGGCGTTGCACTCGATCCGCTCCAGGCTGAAGGTGCCGTCGGCGGTGGTCTCGTCAGGCCCGATGCCGAGCTTGTGCTCGACCCGTTCCAGCAGCGCGTCCCCGCCCATCACCGCGCACAGGGCCGTGGTGCAGACGCCGACGTGGTGCTTGCCGGCGGGGCGCCGGCGGTACATCGTGTAGAAGGTGGCGACCCCGGAGACCTGGGCGGTGGTGATGCCCAGCACGTCGGCGCAGGCCTCGATCCCGGCCGGCGACACCCGTCCGTCGACGCTCTGCACCAGGTGCAGCATCGGCAGCAGCGCGGACCGCGGCTGCGGGTAGCGGGCGGCGAGCTCGCGGAGTTCCGCGATCGTGGTCTCGTCGATGTTGGTCGAGGTGTCGGCCATGTCCACCTCCCCCGAGTCGGGGAAGAAGGACTTGAACTCGTGACCGCTCATCGGTCGACGCCTCCCATCACCGGATCGAGCGAACCGACCGCCACCACGATGTCGGCCAGCATGCCGCCCTCGCACTGGATCGGAACGGACTGCAGGTGGTTGAACCCTGGGTCGCGCATGTGGGCGCGGAACGGACGGGTGCCGCCGTCGGAGACGACGTGGCAGCCGAGTTCGCCCTTGGGGCTCTCGATCGGGACGTAGGCCTGCCCGGCCGGGACCCTGAAGCCCTCCGTCACCAGCTTGAAGTGGTGGATGAGTGCCTCCATGGACTCGCCCATGATGTGCTTGATGTGCTCGTGGGAGTTGCCCTGGCCGTCCGGGCCGGTCACCAGCTTCGCCGGCCAGGCGATCTTGGGATCGTCGATCATCACCGGCTGGCCGGTGGAGGCCTCGAGCCGGTCGGCGCACTGCTTGACGATCTTGAGGCTCTCCCACATCTCCGCCAGCCGGACCCGGAACCGGCCGTAGGCATCGGCGGTGTCCCAGGTGATGACGTCGAAGTCGTAGTCCTCGTAGCCGCAGTACGGCTGCATCTTGCGCAGGTCCCAGCCGTAGCCGGTCGAGCGGAGCATCGGGCCGGTGACGCCGAGCGCCATGCACGCCGACAGGTCCTGCTTGCCGATGCCGACCATCCGGCCCTTGAAGATCGGGTTCTCGTTGCAGAACGCCGCGTACTCGGGCAGGTGCTTGTCCAGCCAGGCGATGACGTCGCGCAACTGGGCGATCCCGGTCTCGGGGAGGTCGCCCGCGACCCCGCCGGGACGGATGTAGGCGTGGTTCATCCGCAGGCCGGTGACCGCCTCGAAGAAGTCGAGCACCACCTCGCGCTCGCGGAAGCCGATCGTCATCACGGTGAGGGCGCCGATCTCCATCCCGCCGGTGCCGATCGCGACCAGGTGGGAGGTGATCCGGTTGAGCTCCATCATCAGCACCCGCAGGTCGGTGGCACGCTGCGGGATCTGGTCCTCGATGCCCAGCAGCCGCTCCACCGACAGGCAGTAGGCGACCTCGTTGAAGATCGGGGCGACGTAGTCCATCCGGGTCACGAAGGTGACCCCCTGCGTCCAGGACCGGTACTCCATGTTCTTCTCGATGCCGGTGTGCAGGAAGCCGATGCCGGGACGGATGCTCTTCACCGTCTCGCCGTCGCACTCGACCATCAGGCGGAGCACACCGTGGGTGGAAGGGTGCTGCGGGCCCATGTTGATGACCAGCGTCTCGTCGTTGCGCTCGGCCTGCTCGCGGGCGATGTCGGCGAAGTCGCCGCCGCCCATCGCGGTGTAGACGGTGCCCTCGGTCTCGTCGCCCGGGGAGGCGTAGAAGTCGGTGTGCTGGGCGGTCATCGGTAGCTCCTGCGCTGGTCGACCGGTGGCACCGTCGTGCCCTTGTACTCGATCGGGATCCCGCCGAGCGGGTAGTCCTTGCGCTGCGGGTGGCCGACCCAGTCGTCCGGCATCAGGATCCGGGTGAGGTGGGGGTGGCCGTCGAACACGATCCCGAACATGTCCCAGGTCTCGCGCTCGTGCCAGTCCGCGGCCGGGTAGGTGGCGACGACGCTGGGGACGTGCGGGTCGGACT
Organism: Propionicimonas sp.; assembly: GCA_031119515.1. Lineage (GTDB taxonomy): Bacteria > Actinomycetota > Actinomycetes > Propionibacteriales > Propionibacteriaceae > Propionicimonas. Next base: position 2,889 of record JAVHXR010000088.1, on the reverse strand, counting down.
CTGGACAGCTGGTCTCCACCCGCAGCCGGCGGTTGTGCGTCATCGAGGCGAGGTGGTAGACGACGTGGAGCTCTGCGCCCTCGTCCTCGGGGTAGTGGACGCCGGAGACGCCGGAACAGAACTCGAATCGCAGGTGGGCGTCGTCGCGGAGCTGCCGCATCGCCTCGACGAGCTTCTCCCGCGGGATGTGGAAGGTCAGCTCCCCGTTCTGCAGCACCACCTTGATGAACGGGTCGTCGACCAGGGTCGCGAGGCGGTTGTGGGCGCCGTCGTACCAGGAGCCGAGCGGGGCGGTGGAGACGTGCGGCCTGGCCACCTCGCGGACGATGCCACCGTAGCCGGAGGTGTCGCCCGTGCCCTCGCTCCACATTCCGCGACGGACCGCCGCCGGGGCGGGATCGGGGGTCTCGCCCGGCTGCGCGTCCTCTCGCTCGAGACCGGCCTTCGGCGCAGCCTCGGGATCGGTCACGGGCTCGCTGACGGTCTTCTCCTCGCCGGGCAGCTTGGCGTCCGGGGCCTTCTCGCTCATCGCAGCAGCCCCTTCAGCTCGTGGGTGGCCGGCGCCTCGAGGGCGGCCCGCTCTGCCGCCTCCAGCGCCTCGATCTCGTTGGCGGCCATCGGCCGCTTGGCGACGATGTCCTTCTTCAGCTTGAACATCGCGTCGATCAGCATGTCGGGGCGCGGCGGGCAGCCCGGGACGTAGATGTCGACCGGCACGACGTGGTCGACGCCCTGCACGATCGCGTAGTTGTTGAACATGCCGCCGGACGAGGCGCACACCCCCATCGCCATCACCCACTTGGGGTTCGGCATCTGGTCGTAGACCTGCCGCAGCACCGGCGCCATCTTCTGGCTGACCCGGCCGGAGATGATCATCAGGTCGGCCTGGCGGGGGCTGGCCCGGAACACCTCCTGGCCCCAGCGCCCGGCGTCGAACCGCGGCGCGCCATAGGTCATCATCTCGATCGCGCAGCACGCCAGGCCGAACGTCGCCGGCCAGAAGGACGCCTGCCGCATCCAGCCGAACACCCCTTCCAGGGTGGTCAGCACCACGCCCTGCGGGATCTTGTCCTCAATACCACCGGCCATCGCCCGCCTCCTCAGTCCCACTCCAGGCCGCCGCGGCGCCACACGTACAGGTAGGCGACGAAGACGGTGGCCATGAACAACAACATCTCCACCAGGGCGAACCAGCCGAGCTGCCCGAAGGTGACCGCCCACGGGTAGAGGAAAACAGTCTCGATGTCGAACACGATGAACAGCATCGCGATGATGTAGTACTTCACCGGGAACCGGCCGCCGCCCTGGGGCTGGGGGGTCGGGTCGATGCCGCACTCGTAGGAGTCGTACTTGGCGCGGTTGTAGCGGCGCGGGCCGAGCACCGAACTGAGCAGCACCGAGATCGCAAGGAATCCCGCGGCCAGGGCCATGATGCCGAGGATGGGGATGTAGGGACTCATCGACTGCCCAACCTTCCAGTGATTCCTGCCGGCCTGCTCATGCTGAGGGTGCCACCTTTGCCAGCGTCGTTATGACCTTGTCCATCCAATCACCATCGCGGGTGTCGTACAGGTGCGCCAGCAGCTTCATGGTGAATCGCATCAGGGTCGGGCGGGGCAGGCCGTACCTGGTACACAGGTGCATCACCTGGGGGTGCTCGATCAGGGAGACGAACACCTGGCCGAGCCGGAAGTACCCGCCCCACTCGCTCTTCAAACGCGTCACGTACCCCTGCAGGGCGCGCTCGGCGCTGGCCGTCCCGAGGCCGCGGAAGTGCGCGTCGGTGATGGCGTCGGCGGCCATCTCCGCCGCTTCCATGGCGTAGGCGATGCCCTCCCCGTTGAACGGGCTGACCATTCCGCCGGAGTCCCCCACCAGCAGCAGTCCCCTGGCATAGGCGGGCTGCCGGTTGAAGCTCATCGGGAGCGCCGCGGAGCCGATCGAGCCGACCTGGTTCTCCTCGGTGAACCCCCACTCCGGCGGGGTGTTGGCCAGCCAGGCGCGCAGCATCTGGCGGTAGTTGGCCTTCGTCGAGGTGGCAGACGAGGTGACCGTGCCGAGGCCGACGTTGCAGGTGCCGTCGCCCATCCCGAAGATCCAGCCGTAGCCGGGCATCAGGTTCGACTCCCCCGGTTTGCCGTCCCACAGCTCCAGCCACGACTCCATGTAGTCGTCGTTGCTGCGCGGGCTGGTGAAATAGGTGCGGACGGCGACCCCCATCGGCCGGTCCTTGCGCTTGGCCAGCCCCAACGAGAGCGCCAGCCGGGAGGAGTTGCCGTCCGCCGCGATCACGAGGGGGGCGGCGAACGTCCGTCCGTCCTTGGTGGTGACGCCGGTGATCCGGTCGGTGCGCGGGTCGATCACGGCGCCGGTGACGGTGGTGTTCTCGTGCAGCACCGCCCCGCCGGCGACGGCGTGATCGGCGAGGATCTTGTCGAAGTCGGCCCGGCCGCGGACCAGCCCGTACGGCGGGAACTCGGCCAGCTCCGGCCAGGGCAGCTCGAACGGCTCCGCCCGTCCGCCATAGACGCGGAGCCCCTTGTTGCGCAGCCAGACGGTCTCGTCGCTGGTGTCGATGCCAAGCCGGATCAGCTGCTTGACGGCCCGGGGGGTGAGGCCGTCGCCGCACACCTTCTCGCGCGGGAACGCGCTCTTCTCCAGCAGCGTGACGGCCAGCCCGCGCTCGGCCAGGTAGCGGGCCGCGGTCGAGCCGCCCGGTCCGGCCCCCACGACGATCACGTCGGTTCGGGTTTCGGACATCGGCTACGGCTCCTGACTACGCACTTGTCGGCGCCGCCAGGCTAGGGCAAACCGCCTCCCGGAGCCAGTTCGCCTCCGAGGCCGGGCGGGGGGTATCCTGCGGTGGTGCGTGACCTCCCGCCCGAGCCG
>JAVHXR010000087.1:7723-9090 GCA_031119515.1 Propionicimonas sp. | reverse complement strand
GCCCAGGGGCTGGCTGTCGGTGATGGGGGCTGGCTGTCGGTGGGTTTCCTTGTCGAGGGCCAGTGCCCAGGCGCTGGCTGTCGGTGATGGTTGGGGTTGCTGGTGGGTTTCGTCGTCGAGGGCCAGTGCCCAGGGGCTGGCTGTCGGTGATCGGAGGGGGCCTCGGCGCCGGGGCCGGTGGCGGTTAGGCTCGGAGTCATGCAGATCACGCACCTGGGGCACGCCGCCGTCCTCGTCGAGGTGGCGGACCGACGCATCCTTCTCGACCCTGGGAACTTCTCCGCCGCCTGGCACGGCCTGACCGGCCTGGACGCGATCCTCGTCACCCACCAGCATCCCGACCACGTCGATCCGGCGCAGGTTCCGGCGCTGGTCGCGGCGAACCCGGGCGCCGCGGTGTACGTCGAACCACAGGTGCTCGGCGTCGTCGACCTGCCCGGCGCCCGGCCACTGGCCGCGGACACCACGGTCGACCTCGGCGGCGGCGTCTCGGTGGCGGCAGTCGGTGGCTGGCATGCCGTCATCCACGTCGACATCCCGCGGATCGGCAACGTCGGCCTCGTCCTGACCGCGCCGGGCGAGCCCGTCCTCTTCCACCCCGGCGACAGCCTCGCGACTGTCCCGGCCGGCGTGGACGTGCTGGCCATCCCCGCCTACGGCCCGTGGGCGGCGATGAAGGAGACGATCGACTTCGTCCGCGCCGTCGGAGCGCCGCACGGCTTCCTGGTGCACGAAGGCCTGCTCGGGCCCCGGGGCTGGTCGCTGGCCTTCAACCGGCTGGGCGAGATGGGTCCCGCCACCCTGGTCGACCTGCGGGACGGCCAGCCCTGGCAGCCCGGCGCCTGATGGACGCCGGCGCGCTGGCCGCCGACCTGGCCAGGCGTTCGCACGGTTTCCCGGCCGCGCTGGCGCTGCTCACCCCGGACGGCGACCACCTGGTCACCCACCGCTGCACCACCGGATCCAGCTTCGAGATCGGGTCGATCACCAAGGGCGTGACCGGGTTGCTCTACCACGACGCCCTCGCACGCGGCGAGGTGACCCCCGACACCCGGCTTGGCGATCTCCTGCCGGTGGGCGAAGGCCCGGTAGCAGGGATCAGGCTCGCCGACCTCGCCACCCACCGCTCCGGGCTGCCGCGGGTGCTCGTCAGCCACAACCTGCGGCGCAGCTGGGACTACCTGCGGCGGGGCACCAATCCGTACGCAGGGCCGGTGGACGAACTGTTCGAACTCGCCCGGACCGCCCGGCTGCGCCGGCCCGGGCGCCCCAGCTACTCCAACGCCGGCTTCCAGCTGTTCGGTCACGCCCTCGCGGCCGCCGTCCCCCTGGACTATCCCGACCTGGTGGCCTCCCGGATCGCCGGC
>JAVHXR010000087.1:0-7713 GCA_031119515.1 Propionicimonas sp. | reverse complement strand
ATCAGACCACCGTGCGCGCCATCTACGAGCGGCTGTGGTTCCGTCCGCTGCTCGCGTCGTTGTCGGGCGCCGGCCCGCTCGGCCTGTCGGCCTTCCAGCTCCCGTCCTCCGCCGCCGCATTGCCGCCGTCCGCCCTGCCGGGGCACAACCGCGGCACCGCCGTCGAACCGTGGACGGGGGAGGCGATCGGCCCGGCGGGCGGAGTGCGGGCATCGCTGGACGCCATGGTCAGGTTCGCGAGGGCGCTGCTGGACGGTGTCGCGCCGGGGATCGCAGCGCTCGACCCGGTGGTGGACTTCGCGGGGCCCGCGGTCCGGATCGGAGCCGCCTGGATCGTGACCGACCGGCGCGACCGCGGAGTGCTCACCTGGCACAACGGCGGGACCGGCGGGTTCCGCAGCTACCTCGGCCTGGCCCGCGACACCGGACGGGCGGTGGTGGCTCTCGGTTCGACAACCCACGCCCTGGACAGCCTGGCGCTGCGGGTGCTGGACGACGCCGGCTGAGCCAGACCGCCGCGCTATGTCACGTAGATGGTGACGGTCGAGCCCTCCGGGGCCTCCTTGCCGTTGCCGGGGTCGGTGTAGGCGACCAGTCCGAGGAAGTTCGCGATGTGGGCCACCTTGACCTTGAAGCCCTCCTTCTTCAGCACCTTGGTGGCCTCGTCGACGCCCATGTACTTCACGTACGGCACCTTCACCATCACCGGCCCCTTGGAGACCACGAAGGTGATCGTCCCGCCGCGCGGCAGCTCACCCTTGCTCGGGGAGGACGAGATCACCGAGCCGGCCGGGATCGACTTGTGGTTCTTCTCCTCCGCGACCTCCACCTTGAGCCCTGCGTCGGTGTAGTGAGCCTTGGCCTCCTCGAACGGCTTGCCCTTGAAGTCGACGATCTCCACCGGCGCCGGCCCCTTGGAGACCGACAGGTCGACCTTGGTGCCGGGCTTGACCCGCTCCCCGACCTCGACGGAGGTGTCGAAGACCGTGCCCGCCTCGGCGGTGTCGTGGTACGCGTTCTCGACCGCGCCGAGCGCCAGGTGGCTGTCCTCCAGCGCGGCCTGGGCGTTGTCGGGGGTCATCCCGAGCACCGACGGCATCTCGTAACGCTCCGGCCCCTTGGACAGGTAGGCGACCACGGCGCCGCCGCGCAGGATCGGTGCCCCCTCGACCGGGTTCGTCCGCACCACCTGCCCGATCGGGACGGTCTCGGAGAAGTCGTTGTCGAAGCTGATCTGGAGGCCGCGCTCGGTGGCGAGCGCCTCGGCGGCCTCCTGGCTGAGGGACGCGAACGCGGGGGTCTCCATGAACCGTCCCTGGAACACCCACCAGCCGCCGACGGCGAGCGCGGCGGTCAGCACCAGCACGGCGAGCAGGGTGAGCAGCCCGCGCCGCCGGCGGCGCGCCTGGCGTTGCTTCAGCTGGCGGACGGACGGCGAGGCGGGTTCGGGGAGGTCGTCGTAGTACGGCATCCCGTCCGCCACCGGCGGGTGGCCGGGACTGACCGGGGTGGACGGGGCGAACCTCAGGGTCGCGGTTCGCTGGATCGTCCCGGTCTGGCCGTTGCCGGTGGCGACCAGGGCGGGCACCTGCTCGGTCGGGGAGTTCGACGCGTCGAGGGTGGAGACCCGCATCGCGGCACTGAGCGCAGGGTCGTCCATCACGCCGTCGGCGAGCGCGCGCCTGGCACGGCGGGCGTGGTCGAGGAACACGGTGGCGTCGGCCGGCCGGGCACCCTTGTCGCGGGTGGTAGCGCTGGTGACGAGGGCGTCCAGGTAGGGCGGGATGCCGCCGCGGGAGTCCCGCCACGACGGCGTCATCTGCGAGGAGGGCGCCGGGATCTCGTTGTGGACGTGGGCGTACGCGACCTGGATCGGGGTGTCGCCGGTGTGCGGCTTGCGTCCGGTCAGCATCTCGAACAGAACCACGCCGAGGGCGTAGACGTCCGCCCGGGTGTCGCCCTTGCCGGTCGTGACGAGCTCCGGGGCGATGTAGGAAACGGTGCCGATCAAGGTGCCGGTCTGGGTGGCGGTGTGCGCTGTGACGGCGCGCGCCAGGCCGAAGTCGGCGACCTTGATCTGGCCGCGGTCGGAGATCAGGACGTTCTCGGGCTTGATGTCGCGGTGGATGATCCCCGCCTCGTGCGCGGCGGCGACGGCGGCGACCACCGGCACCAGCAGGTCGAGTGCCCTGGTCGGCTCCATCGGCGCCTCGCGGGTGATGACGTGGCGCAGCGTGCAGCCTTCGACGTACTCCATCACGATGTAGGGACGGCCGGCGTCCATGCCCTGGTCGAACACCGCCACCACGTTGGGGTGGGACAGGCGCGCGGCGGCCCTGGCCTCGCGGTCGAACCGGGCGACGAACTCGGCGTCGCCGCCGAGGTTGTCGTGCATCACCTTCACGGCGACGGTGCGGGTCAGGCGACGGTCGGAGGCAAGGTAAACGGTGGCCATGCCCCCGCGGGCAAGCTTGCGGAGGATCTCGTAGCGGCCGTCCAGCACATGGCCCACGAGGGGGTCGCCATTGCTCATGATCGTCACTTCGGCTCCGGACCAGTCGGGGAAGATAGGCCGTCCAGACCTGCCGACGATTGTAGGAGCCAGCTCCAAGTTGGGTCGACGGACGCGCCGGGAGTATCCCTGCCCCATGGGCAGACTCCCACAACCGCCCTAGGGTGGTACCCGTGACCGTCCTGCTCGGCGTCGCCACCCGGATGCGGCTCGCGCGGCTGCTGCTGATCACCGACCTGCGTCCGGACGCCCGCGATCTGCCCGACTTCGTCGCTGCCGTCCTCGGCGGCGGGGTCGACGTCGTCCAGCTCCGTGACCCGAGGGCGGAAGCGGCCGCTCTCGCGGCGGGGTTCGCGGCGGTGCGCGGGCGGGTTGCCGAACGCAAGGCGCTGCTCGGGCTGTACGACTCCCTCGACCTGGCGCGCGAGGTGCAGGCGGACCTGCTGCAGTTGTCGGAGCGGGGGCCGTCTGCGGTGCAGGCGCGCGGCAGCGTCCACCAGTGGGCCCAGATCGGACGGTCGTGCCACTCCCGTCGGCAGCTGGACGCCGCCCTGGCCGACCCGGACATCGACTACCTGACGGTGGGTCCGGTGGTCGGTGGCCTGTTCGGCACCGGCGGCCTCGACCTGGTCGAGTACGCGGCCACCCGGGCGCCGGCGCGGGATCGGGCCGCCAAGCCGTGGTTCGCGGTCGGCGGCATCACCCTCGACAACCTCGACGAGGTGCTCGCGGCAGGCGCCCGCAGGGTGGCGGTGTCACGGGCGATCGCCGACGCGGACCAGCCGGCAGCAGCGGCGGCGTCCTTCGCCGCCCGGTTGGCGCAGTCCTGGAAGGACGACCCCGGGATGGACCAGGTCGTCCTCGGCTCGCTCGGTCCCTCCGGCGGCTGAGGCTGCTCAGGCGCTCCGGTCGGCGGCGGCCAGCGCGAGGTTCGCCAGCGCGACCCTCGCCGGCTCGGTGACCGGGGCACTCGTCAGCCCCGCGAGCGCCTCGGCGGTGGCGTCGGAGATCTCCTGCTCCACCGCGGCCAGTGCCCCCGTGCCGGTGATGATCGCCCGGGCGCGCCCGATCTCGGCGTCGGTGAGGTCGCTGCGCCCGGCCAGTCCGGCCAGCTCCCGCGCGTCCGACTCCCCGGCGGCCCGCAGCGCATGCGCCAGCAGGGCCGTGAGCTTGCCCTCCCTGACGTCGTCCCCGGCGGGCTTGCCGGTCAGGGCCGGGTCGCCGAAGACGCCGAGGATGTCGTCGCGGAGCTGGAAGGCGCGTCCGACGGCAGAGCCGTAGCCGGCGAGCGCGGCCTGGGTCGCGGGGGTCGCGCCGGCCAGCGCGGCACCGATCTGGAGCGGCCGCACCACCGTGTAGCGCGCGGTCTTGTACTCCAGTACCTGCCGCACCTGCGCCATCACCTGCCCGGGGTCGGTGCGGGCGTCGAGGGCCGGGCGGGCCTGGGCGAGGATGTCCAGGAACTGCCCGGTGGTGACCTCGGTCAGGACCGACTCCATCACCGGCATCGCCCGCGCGATCGCCTCCGGCGGCAGGCCGCTGCCGCGGAACATCTCCTGCGACCACACCAGCAGCAGGTCGCCGAGCAGGATCGCACCGCCACGGCCGAAGGCCTCCGCGTCTCCGCGCAGGCCACGCGCGGTGTGGAGGGCTGCGAACTGGCGGTGGGCGGCGGGTTGGCCGCGCCGGGTGTCGGAGGCGTCCATCACGTCGTCGTGGACGAGTGCGCTGACGTGGAGCACGTCGAGGCTGCCCGCTGCCCGCACCAGCGACTCCGGGTCGTCGGGGTACCCGGCAGCCGCGATCCAGCCCCAGGCGCAGAAGGCCGGCCGGACCCGCTTGCCGCCGCCGGTGAACGCCTCGGCCAGGTCGGCCAGCGGCGCGGCGCCGTCCCCGATCCCCGCGAGCACCTGCCGCTGCCCGGCCAGGAAGTCGGAGACGGCCCGCGCCACCGCCGCCCGGAACTCGTCGGACAGGGGAGCTGCGGGATCGAACATGCCCCGAGCCTAGGGCCAGGCCCGGCGTGGCACGCGCTCGGGCGGCAGCGGCCGGAACCCGGACCGGCGCGGTGTCGACCGGATCGGAACGCCAGGCGCGCGGTAGCCGCTCCGGGGGCGGGCTACGCGTGCGGCGGGATCGCGCGCAGGTTGGCCAGGATCTCGGCCGTCGCCTTCGAGCGGTTGAGGGTGAAGAAGTGCAGCCCCGGAGCGCCGCCGGCCAGGAGACGGTCGCACAGGTCGGTCGCGATCTCGAGCCCTACCGAACGGACGGCGGCCGGGTCGTCGGCGACGGCGTGCAGCCGCTCCACCATCGGTGCCGGAAGCTCCGCCCCGGAGAAGGTGGCGAAGCGTTCGATCTGGGCCAGGTTGGTGACCGGCTGGATGCCGGCGACGATCGGCAGCTCGCACCCGAGCGCCCGCACCCGCTCGACGAGCCGGAAGTAGGCGTCGGCGGTGAAGAACAGCTGGGTGATCGCGAACTCGGCCCCTGCCTGCTCCTTCTCCGCCAGCACCCTCGCGTCGAGGTCGACGTCGGAACGGTCCGGGTGGGCGTCCGGGAAGGCGGCGACGCCGACACAGAAGTCACCGGTGTCCTTGACCAGCCGGACCAGCTCGGTGGCGTTCGCCAACCCATGGGGGTGGGCGTGCCACGGTGCCGTCGGGCCGCCGGGCGGGTCGCCGCGGACGGCCAGGATGTGCCGGATGCCGACCTCGGCGTAGGACTCGATGGCGCCGCGCACCTCGGCCTCGGACTGGCTGACGCAGGTGAGGTGCCCCATCGTGCGGAACCCGGTGCGGGCGGTGATCATCCGGGTCGCGTCGATGGTGCGGCTGCGGGTGGACCCGGTGGCGCCGTAGGTGACGGAGACGAAGTCGGGGTGGAGCGGCTCGAGCTCCCCGATCGCCTGCTGGAGCTGCTGCTGGCCCGGATCGTCCCTGGGGGGGAAGAACTCGAACGACATCGTCGGACGCGTCCCGGCGGCGAGCAGGCCGGCGATGGTCGGGCTGGCGTCCGTGACGGGGCTTCCTGGCACGACGGACACCCTAACGGACACCCCGGGCGCGGCTGGGCGGCGAGACGGCGACCGTGGACGTCAGCGAACAGGCGCCGGATCCAGCCCGGCGCGCCACCTGCCGTCGCCGAGGTCGATCGTCACCAGCCGCTGGGTCGGCCGGGTGAGGGCGACGTAGAGGACGCGCTCGCCGCCGGGCGACTCCGACACGATCTCGTCCGGCGCCACCACGATGACGCCGTCGTACTCCAGCCCCTTCGCTCCCAGCGGCGAGATCAGCGCCACCCGCTCGCCGGCGCTGCGGAAGCCCGGCAGCTCGGCTGCCGCGGCGGCGGCCCCCGGCAGCCGGGACGGCGGCAGGATCACCCCGATCGTCCCCTCGACCTGGCCGGCCAGCTCTGCGACCTGGGCGTCGAGCCGCGCCAGCAGCTCGGGCTCGTCCACGCTCAGCAGCAGCGGGTCGACGCCGGTCTGGCGGACGGCCAGCGGGAGGTCCGCCTGGGGAAAGGCGCGCCGGACGTACGTCGCGGCGAGGTCGAACACCTCCGAGGGGCTGCGATAGTTGGTCGAGAGCCGGTAGGTGCGATGGGTGTTGCTCCCCACCAGCTCCTCGAGCGCGTGCTGCGACTCGGCCACGTCGGGCCAGCTGCTCTGCGCCGGGTCGCCCACGATCGTCCAGCTGGAGTGTGCGCCGCGACGACGGAGCATCCGCCACTGCATCGGGCTCAGGTCCTGGGCCTCATCGACCAGCAGGTGGGCGAAGGTGTCGTGCGGATCCTGGTTCGGGTCGTGCTCAACGGGCGTCGCCAGCCGGTCCGCCATGGTGACGACCTCGGACACCTCGGTGCCGTCGGGCAGGAACGCCAGCGGCTCGTCGGTGGCCTCCGGAGCGGTGGCGCCGAGGATCGAGACGAGCTCGTCGAGCAGCGCCATGTCGGCGACCGTCCACCCGTCACCGGTGAACCCCGCCGCCAGGGCCGCCTGCTCGACGGGGTCGAGCACGCCCTCGGCCACCTGGGCGACGACCCGCGGGTCGGCCAGCCGGCGAAGTACGACGGTGGCCTCCAGGTCGGGCCACCACGCCTGCAGGAACATCCGGTAGGACGCCGACGAGGTCACAAGCTCGGTCATGGTGTCCAGATCCATCCCCAGCTCTGCGGGCAGCTGGGCGTACAGCGCCGCCAGGACGGTGGACGCCGCGGCCTCCCGTCCGGCGTTCGCCTTCAGCCGGCCGAGCACGTCGCGCCGGATCCGGCCGAGCGCCGCCGCGTCGAGGCTGAGGACCTCGCCCTTGACGGTGACCCGCAGCAGCGGCTCGCCGGCCCCGGCCTCGACCAGCGGGAGGTTGACCAGCCGGCGCAGCACCGTCAGCATCCGGCGGCTGCCCTTGACGACCGCCGCGTCCGCGGTGTCGAGGAGGTCGCTGGAGAAGCCGACGGCGTCGACCGCCACCTGACCGATCGACCGCAGGGTGACCGAGTCCTCGCCGAGGGAGGGCAGGACCCGTTCGATGTAGTTCATGAACAGGGCGCTGGGGCCGACGACGAGGATCCCGCCGCGCTCGAACCGGCGCCGGTTGGAGTAGAGCAGGTACGCCGCCCGGTGCAGCGCGACGACCGTCTTGCCGGTGCCGGGGCCGCCGGCGATCACCGTGACGCCGGTGTGGTCGGCCCGGATCGCCTCGTCCTGCTCGGCCTGGATGGTGGCGACGATGTCGCGCATCCGGTGCCCGCGGGCGCGCTTCAGCGAGGCCATCAGCGCGCCCTCGCCGATGATCACCAGGTCGCGCTGCCCGGAGGCGTCGAGCAGGTCGTCCTCGATCCCTGTCACCTTGTCGTTGCGGCAGCGCAGCACCCGGCGCCGGACGACGCCCATCGGGTCGGTGGCGGTGGCACGGTAGAACGGCTCGGCCGCGCGTGCCCTCCAGTCCACGACCAGGGGCTCGTACTCCTCGTCCCGGACGCCGATCCGGCCGATGTAGCTGGTGTCGCCGTCGGTGTTGTCCAGGCGCCCGAACACCAGCCCCTCGTGCTCGGCGTCCAGGACGGCCAGCCGCCGCGCGGCCTGGAAGGCGAAGGCGTCGCGCTCGAACAGGGCGGTGCCGTCCTCCTCGCGCACGTAGCTCTCGCGGTCGGAGGTGTAGATCCGCCGGCGCTGCGCCGCGAGATTGCGCGCCGCTGGGGGGGCG
>JAVHXR010000086.1 GCA_031119515.1 Propionicimonas sp. | reverse complement strand
GGCCCAGGCCGAGTCCGAACGGCTGCGGTTCGCGCTGGCTGCGAAGGAGACGGCGCTGGCCGACGCCACCGAACGTGCCGAGGCTGCGCTCGCACGGCTGCACGAGTCCGACGCCGCCCACGCCGGGCTCGCCGAGGAGGCGGCGGAGCTCAACCAGGTGGTGAGGTCCGCGACCGCGGAGAGCGGCCGGCTCGAGACGGCGATCGGCCAGGCGCAGGACGTCCGCGACAAGGCCAGCGCCGCCCTGGCCTCACTGGAGGAGCGGCTGGCACTGGCGAGCGAGGAGTCGGATGCCAGCGAGGCCGACCCGGCGCAACGGGAGCGGGCCGGTGACGCCGCCCGCGCCGCGGCCGCCGCAGAGATGGAGGCACGCCTGGCGCTACGGACCGTCGAGGAACGCGCCCGCGCCCTGGCCGGACGGGCGGAGAGCCTGGCGCGCTCGGCCCAGGCCGAACGGGAGGCCAGGCAACGTGCGGCCGCCCGGCGCGAGCAGCTCCGGCTCGAGGCCGTCGTGGCAGGCGCTGTCCAGCAGGCCGCCGGTTGGCTGGACCAGCAGGTGGCAGGGTCGCTGGCGCTCGCCGGCGCCGCCCGGGAGGCGGCGCAGCTGCGCCGCACCGAGGCCGAGGCGCAGCTCGGGGCGGCGCGCGGGCGGGGGAGGGAACTGGCGCGTCAGTTCGAGGAACTGGTCGACACCGCCCACCGTGACGAACTCGCCCGCGCCCAGCAGCAGATGAAGGTGGACGCACTGGCCGAGAAGGCGCTGGCGGAGCTGGGGCTCGAGGCCGAAGCCCTGGTCGCAGGCTACGGTCCGGACCAGCCGGTCGACGTCCTGCTCGACGCCGACGGGAACCCGTTCGGCCCGGACGACCCGCGACCGGAGCCCGTCCGGTACGTCCGCGCCGAGCAGGAGAAGCGGCTCCGGCGCGCCGAACGCGACCTCGGCGTGCTGGGGAAGGTCAACCCGCTGGCGCTGGAGGAGTTCGACGCGCTGCAGCAGCGTCACGCCTTCCTGGCCGAGCAACTGGAGGACCTGCGCAAGACCAGGGCAGACCTTGCCGGCATCATCGACGAGGTGGACGCGCGGGTGCAGGAGGTCTTCGCCGAGGCCTACGCCGACGTCGAGAAGGCGTTCGAGGACTCCTTCAGCAGGCTGTTCCCCGGCGGCGAGGGCCGGCTGGTGCTGACCGAGCCGGGGGAGTGGCTGACGACGGGGGTAGAGGTCGAGGCGCGGCCGGCCGGCAAGAAGGTCAAGCGGCTCTCGCTGCTGTCCGGCGGAGAGCGGTCGCTGGTGGCGGTCGCCTTCCTGGTCGCGCTCTTCAAGGCCCGGCCGAGCCCGTTCTACATCCTCGACGAGGTCGAGGCCGCGCTGGACGACGTCAACCTGGGCCGGCTGCTGGAGATCTACCAGGAGCTGCGGGCCAACAGCCAGCTGCTGGTGATCACCCACCAGAAGCGGACGATGGAGATCGCGGACGCCCTGTACGGCATCACGATGCGGTCCGACGGCATCTCGACGGTGATCAGCCAGCGGCTCCGCGACGAGTAGGGGCCTTCGAAGCGGCAGGTAGACTGCCAGCCAGCCCCACCCGACGGAAGGCCTGACCATGGCACCCGCGACCATCATGATGCTGGTGATCCTGGCAATCGCGCTCGCGATCATCGCGATCGTGGCGATCGGCATGCAGGGGGCCTCCGGCCAGCGCGCCCCGAGGGTGCGCAGCGCGATGGGCACCGCCGCCCGCCACCTCAACGGCGAGGCGCCGCCGCCACCCGGACTGGTGAACTTCTTCGAGGGCCGCACCGCCCGCAGCGCCGACTCCGGCATCGAGAACACCGGCGAGCAGCCGAAGATCTCCTGACCCTCCGCGGCCGGCCCCGCGCCGCCCGCCTTCCGCTCCGGCCTGCGGGAGTTCCGTCCGGGCTGTTACCTTTCGGTCCGCTGTGTGCAATTACGGGTGGGTGGCGAGGACGCCGCCCGCGTGAGGTGGGGATTCCAGGAGCGGAGGCAACGGTGGAGGCAGGTGCGGCACGCACACCGCTGGAGGAGCCGACCGACGAGGCCGCGGCGACCGACACCCACGCCGTGGTCGTCCGGTACGAGTCGATGGTCTACGGGATCGCGCTCACGCACACCAGGTGTCGCGGCGATGCCGATGACGTCTTCCAGGACGTCTTCCTGACCTACCACCGCCGCCAGCCGGAGTGCGCCAGCGAGGAGCACCGCAAGGCCTGGCTGATCACCACGACCCTGAACTGCGCCCGGCGGGTGGCAGGCAGCTCGTGGCGGACCAGGGTGGTGCCGCTGAACCCGCACGAGGCGGAGGCCCCGCCCGACCAGTTCCAGTTCGCGACCGACGAGCAGAACGTCCTGTTCCGCGCGCTGCGCGCGTTGCCGGAGAACTCCCGCACCGTGCTCCACCTGTTCTACTTCGAGGACCTGCCGGTGAACCGGATCGCGGAGGTACTCGGCCTCGAGACCGGCGCTGTGAAGATGCGACTCTCGCGCGCCCGCGCCCAGATGCGCGACCGACTCCAGGGAGGGCTGTTCGATGAATGACGGAATCTTCTCCGAGATGTCCGGCCAGATGCGGCCGGACGAGCAGACCAGGTCCGACCTGTTCGCGGCGATCGCCGCCGACGAGGCGCCTGCCCCCGGTCCGGTGACCGAGCGCCGCCGCGGGCTGCGGGTCGCGGGCTGGCTGCTCGGGGCAGCGTCGGTTGCGCTCGCGGTCAGCCTCGCCGTCGTCCCCGGGCTGACCGGGCGGGACGGCCTCGAGGTGTCAGACCCGCCCCGGGTGCCGGCACCGGCGCCTGCCGACGTCGACACGGCGGAGGCAGCTGCCGGCGAGGTCGCCGGCGACTACGCCCAGCTGTACACCGCCGTCCGCGCGGCCGCCACCCGCGGCGGTGGTCTCAACGGGTGGTACAGCTCCGAGGACTCCGCCGGCGGCCGGAACACCAGCAGTGCCGCCGCGGCACCCGTCCCGAACGCGACCGCCGACGGCGGCAGCTGGCAGACCAACAGCCAGGTCGCGGGCATCGACGAGGCAGATGTGGTCAAGAGCGACGGCCACACCCTCTTCATCGCCTCCGGCAAGCAGGTCGTGCTGGTCTCCGCCGCCGGGGACGCCACCGGCGAGCTCGCCCGGATCGACACCGGCACCGGGCCCGCCGCTCCCCAGGCAAAGGACGGCGAGTACGTCGTGCAGGGCCCGGTCGTCGACCTGATGGTGGACGGCTCGACCCTCGTCGTGCTCGTCACCGAGTACCACCCGCGGGTCTCCGAGGTGCCGGCGAGCGTCGTCACCACCTTCGTCCCGTTCGACGCCGGCCTCACCAAGGCCCTGCTGTACGACATCTCGAACCCGGCCGCGCCGAAGTTCCGCACCAGCCTCGGCCAGAGCGGCGCCTACCTGACCTCCCGGCTGGCGGGCGACCTGCTGTACCTGGTCACCGAGTACATCCTCACCGATCCCGAGGCGATCGACCCCGATGACCCCGAGACCTTCGTCCCGCTGGTCAGCGACGGCACTGCACGGTCGGCGATCGGCGCCTCCGACTGCGTGATCCTGCCGTTCCCGGACGGCCCGAGGTACGCCGTCGCCAGCAGCCTCGACCTGGCCGCCGGCAAGCGGATCGACACCGAGTCGGTGCTCGGCGGGTCGCAGACGGTCTACATGAGCAACGACAACCTCTACCTGGCCGCGGCCGACTACGAGGCCCCGATGTCGGCCAAACAGCGCAAGGCGGCAAAGGTCGACGACCTCCGCGAGGTGTACCAGACCCGGCTCACCCGGATCGCACTCGCCGACGGCGAGCTCACCCTCGCCGGCCAGGGCAGCGTCCCCGGCAACGTCCTCAACCAGTTCGCGCTGGACGAGTACGGCGGGCACCTGCGGGTGGCGGTGACGATCTCCGGCGACACCGGCAAGGGCGCCTGGGTCAACCGTCCGGCGCTCTACGTCTTCGACTCCGACCTGAAGGTGGTCGGGTCGTTGCCCGAACTGGCCAAGAACGAGACGGTGCAGTCGGTCCGGTTCGACGGCCCGGTCGGCTACGTGGTCAGCTTCGAGCGAGTGGACCCCCTGTTCGCCCTCGACCTTGCCAAGCCGGCCGAACCCGCGGTGATGAGCGCGCTCAAGATTCCCGGCTTCAGCACCTACCTGCACCCGTGGGGGGACGGCCGCCTGCTCGGCCTCGGCATGAACGCCGACTCCGAGGGCCAGGTCAGCGGCATGAAGCTCAGCATGTTCGACACCTCCGACCCGTTCGACGTCACCGAGCAGGCCACGCGGAAGGTGGCGTTCGACGACGCCGAGGCGCTGGCCAACCACAAGGCTGTGCTGGTCGACACCGGTCGCGGGCTGATCGGCTTCGCTGCGGTGTCGTGGCGCTCCAACGGGGAGCCGACCCAGCGCTACCTGGTCTACCGCTACGGCGCCGACGGGTTCGACCTGGCGGAGAAGCTGCCGCTCCAGGCCGCCGCCGACGGCAACGTCACCGGGATCCGGGGGCTGACGATCGACGACTACCTCTACGTGGCGTCAGCGGCCGGGGTGGACGTCTACCGGGCGGACTCGCTGGACAAGGTGGCCGGGCTGGGCCTGGGGCGCTGAGCCGCGGGCTGCGGGGCGGTTCTCCCACCCCCGCCGGCACCCCGTACCATGACGGGCGTGGACACCATCTTCTGGCTGATCATGGCCGGCGTCTTCGCCGCCATCGTGGTCGCGGCCGTCGTCATCGTCCGGAGCAACCGGCAGGCGGCGCTGCGCGGCGGCGAACCGGCACCCGAGCTGGCGCCGGTCGCCGAGCACACCCCGGTGTCCCCGCTGGAGCCTGCCGAAGCGGAGCCGGCGGCCGTCCAGGTGGCGGTCGAGGACGGGGTCGAGGCGCCCGTCCTCGACGTCCCGGAGGCGCCCGGCTCCCGGATGGCGCGGCTGCGGCGCCGGCTGTCCGCCAGCAGCAACCCGTTCGCCCGCGGCCTGCTCAGCCTGCTGTCCGCCGACCGGCTCGATGCCGAGGCGTGGGAGGACCTGGAGGCCACGCTGATCACCGCCGACCTCGGCGTCGGCCCGACCACCGAACTGATCGGCGGGTTGCGCAAGGAACTGTCGATCGACGGCGTCGCCGACCCCGCGAAGGCACGCCAGGTGCTGCGCGACCAGCTGGTCGGCCTCGTCGACCCGAGCCTCGACCGCGAGCTGCGGGTCACCGGCGAGGACGGCAGGCCGGGGGTGGTGCTGGTCGTCGGCGTCAACGGCACCGGCAAGACCACCACCATCGGCAAGCTCGCCAGGGTGCTGGTGGCAGAAGGCCACCGGCTCGTCCTCGGTGCGGCCGACACCTTCCGCGCGGCCGCCGCCGACCAGCTGGAGACCTGGGGGTCGCGGGTCGGCGTCCCGACCGTCCGCGGTCCGGAGGGCGGGGACCCGGCCTCGGTCGCCTTCGACGCCGTCGCGAGGGGGATCGCCGACGGCGTGGACGTCGTGGTGATCGACACCGCCGGGAGGCTGCACACCAAGACCGGCCTGATGGACGAGCTCGGCAAGATCAAGCGGGTGGTCGAGCGGCAGTTGCCGGTGACCGAGGTGCTGCTCGTGATCGACGCCACCACCGGCCAGAACGGCCTCACCCAGGCTCGGGTGTTCGCCGAGGTGGTCGACGTGACCGGCATCGTGCTGAGCAAGCTCGACGGCTCCGCCAAGGGCGGCATCGTGGTCGCCGTCCAGCGCGAGCTCGGCGTCCCGGTGAAGCTGATCGGGCTCGGCGAGGGCGTGGACGACCTCGCCCCGTTCGTCCCCGGCGAGTTCGTCGACGCCCTGCTCAGCGAGGGCTGAACCACCTGAGTCACCCTCCCTCGGCCCCGCCCGTTCGCCGAGGGCCAGCCCCTGTGCTTGACCGCCAGCTTCTGTGCTCGACCGCCAGTGCCTGGGGGCTGGCTGTCGGCGGCTGACCGTCCGGGTGGATGGGGGCGAGCGTGTGGGCTTGGGGGCTGGCTTCTGTGCCCGAGGGCCAGCCGCTGTGCCCGACCGCCAGCTTCTGTGCTCGACCGCCAGCCTCTGAGCTCGACCGCCAGTGCCTGGGGGCTGGCTGTCGGTGTGGGGGCTGGCTGTGGACGGCCCGGGGCAGCCGTCCAGCCAACCGGGGGCGCGGGTGACAGTAAGCTTGTCGGGAACCTTTCCGAGCGTGAGGACCATCCGCCTTGTTCGACACCCTCCAGGACCGCCTGTCCGCCGCCTTCCGTGGGCTGCGCGGAAAGACCAGGCTGACCGACGCCGACATCGAGGCGACCACCCGCGAGATCCGCCTCGCCCTGCTCGAGGCGGACGTCAACCTGGCCGTGGTGAAGGACTTCATCGCCGCCGTGCGCAGCCGCGCCCAGGGCGCCGAGATCCACCAGGCGCTGAACGCCGGCCAGCAGATCATCAAGATCGTCAACGAAGAGCTCGTGGCCATCCTGGGCGGCGAGTCCCGCCAGCTCCGGTTCGCCAAGCAGCCCCCGACCGTCATCATGCTCGCCGGCCTGCAGGGCTCCGGCAAGACCACCCTTGCCGGCAAGCTGGGGCGCTGGCTGCGCGCCCAGGGGCACTCGCCGCTGCTGGTCGCCGCCGACCTGCAGCGCCCCAACGCCGTCAACCAGCTCCAGGTGGTGGGCGAGCGGGCCGGCGTCCACGTCTTCGCCCCGCAACCGGGCAACGGCGTCGGTGACGCCGTCCAGGTGGCGCGGGAGTCGATCGCGCACGCCCAGCAGCGGCTGTACGACGTGGTGATCGTCGACACCGCCGGCCGGCTGGGGGTGGACGCGGAGCTCATGCAGCAGGCCGCCGACATCCGCGACGCGGTGTCGCCCACCGAGATCCTCTTCGTCGTCGACGCGATGATCGGCCAGGACGCCGTGAACACCGCACGCTCGTTCGCCGACGGCGTCGGCTTCGACGGGGTGGTGCTCTCGAAGCTGGACGGCGACGCCCGCGGCGGCGCGGCTCTCTCGATCGCTAGGGTCACCGGGCGGCCGATCATGTTCGCCTCCAACGGCGAGGGGCTGGACGACTTCGACGCCTTCCACCCCGACCGGATGGCGAGCCGCATCCTCGGTATGGGCGACGTCCTGACCCTGATCGAGCAGGCCGAGAAGACCTTCGACGCCGAGCAGACCGCGAAGGCAGCCGAGAAGCTGCTGAAGGGCAAGGGCGAGTTCGGCCTGGACGACTTCCTGCAGCAGATGCAGGCCGTCCGGCGGATGGGGCCGCTGTCGAAGATCCTCGGGATGATGCCGGGGATGGGCCAGATGAAGGACCAGATCAACGGCATCGACGAGCGCGAGATCGACCGGATCGAGGCGATCATCTACTCGATGACGCCGGCCGAGCGGGCGAACCCCAAGATGCTGGACGGTTCCCGCCGGGCCCGGATCGCGAAGGGGTCCGGCACCCAGGTCTCCGATGTGAACTCGCTGGTGAACAGGTTCTTCGAGGCCCGCAAGATGATGCAGAGCCTCGGTGGCGCGATGGCCGGCGGCCTGCCGGGCGGCGGCGGACGCCGTCCCGCGGTAAGGCAGCAGGCGAAGAAGCGCAAGGGCGGCAAGGGTGTCTCCGGCAACCCGGCCAAGCGCGGCCAGCCCAGCCTGCCGGCCGCGGCTCCCGCCACCCCGCAACGCGACGGCGCAGCCGCCTTCGGTCTCCCCTCCGGCCAGCCGAGCGAGGCTGAGATCGCCAAGGCGATGGGGGAGTTCCAGCTCCCCGCCGACCTCCAGAAGCTGTTCAACCAGCCGAACCAGGGCCCGCGCTGATCGCCCGCCGGGTGCGATAGCGTCCCGGCATGGGTCACCACCACGCGCCGCCCGGGCTGGGAGAACCGAGCTTCTTCGCCCACAGCCACGGGCTGCCGGTGACCGCGACCGGGCCGGACGCGTCGAGGCGCGCGGGACAGCGCCTGCACCTGCACGGAACCCTGCTGCCGGAGGGCGACCTGCGCGACCTCTGGCTGGTCGACGGCAGGGTGCGGACCGAACCCGTCCCCGACGCCGTCACGGTCTGCCGGGACGCCTGGCTGGTGCCGGGGCTGGTGGACGCCCACTGCCACATCGGGCTGGACGCCCACGGCGGCGTCGATCGTCCGACCGCCGGGCAGCAGGCGCGTACCGACCGGGACGCCGGGACCTTGCTCATCCGGGACGCGGGATCGCCGGTCGACACCCACTGGATCGACGCCGAGCCCGACCTGCCTCGGATCATCCGGGCCGGTCGGCACATCGCCCGCACTGCGCGCTACATCCGAAACTACGCCGTCGAGATCGAGCCGGACGCCCTGGTCGCCGAGGTGGAGCGACAGGCACGGGCCGGCGACGGCTGGGTGAAGCTGGTGGGGGACTGGATCGACCGGTCGGCGGGTGACCTGACGCCGCTGTGGCCGGCCGAGGTGGCCGCGGCGGCGATCCAGCGCGCCCACGCCCTCGGCGCCAGGGTCACCGCGCACTGCTTCGGCGAGGAGTCGGTGCACGACCTGGTGAGGGCCGGCATCGACGGCATCGAGCACGGCACCGGCCTGGACGACGCGACCATCGCGCTGATGGCGGACCGCAGGGTTGCCCTCGTCCCGACCCTGGTCAACCTGGAGAACTTCCCCGGCTTCGCCGACGCGGGTGAGGCGAAGTTCCCGCGGTACGCCGCCCATATGAGGGCGCTGTACGCGCGCCGGCTGGACACCATCGGCAAGGCGATCGACGCCGGGGTACCGGTCTTCGCCGGCACTGATGCCGGCGGCACCATCCGGCACGGGAGGCTCCCGGCCGAGATCGGCCTGCTCGCCGGACTGGCCGGCGGTGAGTACGCCCTCGGTGCCGCATCCTGGCGAGCGCGGGCCTGGCTGGGCGCCCCGGACGCGCTCGCCGAGGGCGGCTGGGCCGACCTGGTGGTCTACGACGCCGACCCGAGGCGCGACCCCGGGGTCACCCGCCACCCGCGCCTGGTGGTGCTGCGGGGCCGGGTGGTGGCGGCGTCTGGCTGATCACGCCGGGCGGTTGTCGTCGTTGTCGCGGAGAAGTGTCCGGTGAGCTGTCGGGGTGGGGCGGGGCCGGCTTTGGCTGGAGGG
>JAVHXR010000085.1:3439-9168 GCA_031119515.1 Propionicimonas sp. | reverse complement strand
CGAGAACGCCGCCGAGATCGGCATGGAGCACAACCTCGGCCTGACCTGCGACCCGGTCGGCGGCCTCGTCCAGATCCCGTGCATCGAGCGGAACGCGATCGCGGCGGTGAAGGCGATCACGGCCGCCCGGACGGCGCTGCGCGGGGACGGCACCCACATCGTCTCCTTCGACAACGTGCTGAAGACGATGCGCCAGACCGGCAAGGACATGAGCGTGAAGTACAAGGAGACCGCCCGCGGCGGGCTGGCCGTCAATGTCATCGAGTGCTGAGCACGGCACGGTCGCCTCGCCCGTCGCGCGGCCGGCCCGGGGGTGGACCACGGACCGTCCCGGTCCTCCCGGGCTGGTGCCAGCGGCCACGGCGCCGGCGCGCCGGCGGATCCGGTGTAATGGACCCATCCCAACGACGAGAAGGACCCGACGATGCCCATCCTGGAGGAGTACCACCCCGATGCCGCCCGCTACGACACACCGATGCCCTACCGGCCGGTCGGCAGCAGCGGACTGAAGCTCCCGGCGATCTCGCTCGGGTTGTGGCACAACTTCGGCGACGACGTCCCGTTCGCCACCCAGCGCGACATCCTGCGTCGGGCGTTCGACCTCGGCGTGACCCACTTCGACCTGGCGAACAACTACGGCCCGCCCTACGGCGCGGCGGAGACCAACTTCGGCCGCCACCTGAAGGAGACCTTCGGACGCCACCGGGACGAGCTGGTGATCTCGTCCAAGGCCGGCTGGGACATGTGGCCCGGGCCGTACGGCGACCTGGGTTCGCGCAAGTACCTGCTCGCCTCGCTCGACCAGTCGCTGGCGCGGCTGGGGCTGGACTACGTCGACCTGTTCTACCACCACCACTACGACCCCGAGACGCCGCTGGAGGAGACCCTCGGCGCCCTCGACACCGCGGTTCGCTCCGGCCGGGCGCTGTACGTCGGGATCTCGTCCTACTCCGCCGAGCGCACTCGCGAGGCAGTTGCGATCGCGGCCGACCTCAGGCTGCCGCTGGTGATCCACCAGCCGTCCTACTCGATGCTGAACCGCTGGGTCGAGGGCGGCCTGCTGGACGCGCTCGGCGAGACCGGGCTGGGCTGCATCGCCTTCTCGCCGCTGGCCCAGGGCATGCTCACCGACAAGTACCTTGCCGGCATCCCGCAGGGCTCGCGCGCCAGCCAGGGCAAGTCGCTGTCCACCGACCTGCTCACCGGGGAGTCGCTGGAGCACATCCGCGCGCTCAACGACCTCGCCGCCGGACGGGGCCAGTCCCTTGCCCAGTTGGCGATCGCGTGGGTGCTGCGCGACCCGCGGGTGACCTCTGCGCTGGTCGGGGCATCCTCGGTGCGCCAGCTCGAGAACAGCCTCGGGGCGTTGGCCAACCTCGACTTCTCCGCCGAAGAGCTTTCCGCCATCGACCGGCATGCCGTCGACGCCGGCATCAACCTCTGGGAGGGTCCCAGCACCGCGTAGCCCAGCGGGCCCCGCGACAAGCTGCGAGCACACGCGCCCCCACACCTCTCAACTCACAGCGTGCCCCGACCGTCCGCGCAAGCTGTGAGTACAGGCGCCCCAGACACCCCTCAACTCACAGCGTGCCGCGCCCGTCCGCGCAATCACCGCACGGGACAGTTCCACCGCAAACTGTGAGCACACGCGCCCTCACACCCCTCGACTCACAGCGTGCCGCGCCCGTCCGCGCAAGCTGTGAGTACAGGCGCCCCCACACCTCTCAACTCACAGCGTGCGCGGAGGGTGTGCCTAAGGTGGGGTACGTGGAACGCGCAACGGTGCCGGACTGGACCTACAGCCACCGCCTCGGCGAGGCGGTGCTGACGCTGCTGGACGCGGCCGGAGCGCCGCTGGCCGGCACCGAGGTGGTGGTCGAGCAGACCCGGCACGCCTTCGGGTTCGGCAACATCGGCTTCGACTTCGTCGACCTGGCCAATGGCAGACCTTCGGCCGGGGACGCCCAGCTCGCCGACGACTTCCTCGACCTGTTCAACACCGCCACCCTGCCGTTCTACTGGGGGACGTTCGAGCCGCGCCGAGGCCGGCCACGGACCGCCGAGCTGCTCGCCACGGCCCGCTGGTTCGCCGACCGGGGCGTCGCCCTGAAAGGCCACCCGCTGATGTGGCACACCGTGCAGCCGGACTGGCTGCTCGACCTCCCACTGGACGAGGTGGAGCACCTCCAGCGCGACCGGATCCGCCGCGACGTGGGCGACTTCGCCGGCCTGGTCGACACCTGGGACGCGATCAACGAGGTCGTGATCATGCCGGTCTTCACCGCGCAGGACAACGCCATCACCCGGTTCACCCGGGAACGTGGACGGTTCGCCGCGCTCCGGCTGGCCTTCGAGCAGGCGCGCGAGACCAACCCGGACGTGTTCCTGCTGATCAACGACTTCGACACCTCCACCGCCTACGAGTGCCTGATCGAGGGGATGCTCGAGGCCGGGATCCGGATCGACGCGATCGGGCTGCAGACCCACATGCACCAGGGCTACCACGGCGAGCCCCACGTCCTCTCGGTCGCCGACCGGTTCGCCCGCTACGGACTCCCCCTGCACTTCACCGAGACCTCGCTGGTCTCCGGCGAACTGATGCCGGCCGACATCGTCGACCTGAACGACTACCAGGTGGAGTCCTGGCCCACCACGGCCGAGGGCGAGCAACGCCAGGCCGAGGAGATCGCCCGCCACTACCGCTCGCTGGTCGGGCACCCGGCCGTCGAGGCGGTCACCTACTGGGGAATCACCGACCGCGACTCCTGGCTCGGGGCACCGATCGGTCTGGTTCGTGCCGACGGCAGCCACAAGCCGGCCTTCGACGCACTGCGACAGCTGGTCAAGGGCGACTGGTGGCTCGGTGCCACCACCCTGCGTACCGACGAGGACGGACGGGTGGCCGTCCACGCCTTCGCCGGTGACTACGTCGTCCGGCCCGCCGCGGCGACCGGCGGAACACCGTTCAGCCTGGCGCGCGGCGCCTCCGGGGCGGTCACGCTGACGCTGCCGGCCCCCTGAGCCTGATCCGGGCCGTCAGCGCAGGAAGAGCGCCCTCAGCCGGCGGGTGGTGAAGCCGATCCCGACCAGCGACATCGCCACGAAGTAGCCGATGTGCACCCAGGTGCTGGCCTCGAAGTGGCCGACCGAGAGCTGGCGCATCAGCTCGACGCCGTGCCACAGCGGCAGCGCCATCACGAACCACTGGATCGCCTCGGGGAAGACGGTGATCGGGAACAGCGTCGCGGAGAACATGAACATCGGCAGCAGCGCGATGTTGATCCAGTCCATCTGCTGGAAGGTGTCGAAGTAGCTGGTGACGGCCATCCCGAGGGCCGCGAAGCCGAGTGCGATCAGCAGCGCCACCGGGATCATCGCCAA
Organism: Propionicimonas sp.; assembly: GCA_031119515.1. Taxonomy (GTDB): domain Bacteria; phylum Actinomycetota; class Actinomycetes; order Propionibacteriales; family Propionibacteriaceae; genus Propionicimonas. The sequence goes on along the minus strand of JAVHXR010000085.1, from coordinate 5,787 downwards.
CGCCCACCACGAGGTGGCGAGGCCGAGGATCGTGATCACGGCGGTGAACCCCAGCGCGTACAGGAAGCCGCGGAAGAGCGCCATGAAGATCTCGCCGACCGCGACGTCCAGCGGCCCCATCGAGGTAGCGAGCATCCCCTGGTACAGCTTGGCGAACTTCAGCTTGAAGAACACGTTCCAGGTCGAGTCGTAGATCGCGCCGTTCATCGCAGAGGTCGCCAGCAGTGCCGGGGCGATGAAGGCCGCGTAGCTGATCGGCTGGCCGCCGGGGCCCGGGACGTCTCCGATCAGCTGGCCCAGGCCGAACCCCATCGCCAGCAGGTAGAACACCGGCTCGAAGAACCCGGAGACGATCACGATCCAGTTCTGGTTGCGGATCACCCGGAAGCCGCGCTCGATCACCGCGCGGGCGTTGCCGGACGAGTTGGACGCGACCCAGCTCGCCAGCGCACCCCGGCCGGCGGGACGGACGACCTGCTGCTCGGTGCTCATCGGGCCAGCCTCCTGGTGAAGAAGCGGATCGCGAGGACGGCGCCGACCACCAGCACTGCGACCAGGAACAGCAGGTGCAGCAGCACCATCCACCACGGCAGCGGCATCCCGTAGGCGAGCATGCGCGCGATCTGGGTGCCGTGCCACATCGGCGAGATCCAGCCGATCCACTGCAGGTAGAGCGGCATCGACTCCAGCGGGAAGAAGGTGCCGGCGAACAGGAACATCGGTGCGATCACGAACCGCTGGACCAGCGAGAACTGGAAGCCCTCCTCCTCCAGGGTGGCCGCGTACGCCATCAGCGGGGCGCCGAACGACAGCCCCGCCAGAGCGGCGACCAGGACCATCGGCCAGGAGCCGAATCCCACGACCCCGGCCACGATCAGGACGAGCCAGAAGATCACGGCCTCGCCCAGGAACCGGACTCCTACGGCAACCAGTTCGCCGATCGAGACCTGCAGGGCGGACGCCGCGGTGGCCGAGCGCGCGAAGTAGAGCTTGCTCCACTTGAAGCCGTCCATGACGGGGAAGGTCAGCTCGCTGCCGGCCGACATCACCACCGTGCTGACCAGCAGCCCCGGCGCGACGAAGGTGAGGTAGGGCACCCCGCCCACCCCGCCGGAGCCGGCGTCGACCAGCGTGCCCAGGCCGACGCCCATCGCGATCAGGTAGAGCACAGGGGTGAGCAACGCGGTGCCGACGGCGGAGCTCCAGTACGCCTTCATGCCGATCAGCCGCCACTCGGCCTGGTACCACCAGCCCCAGCGGCGGGTCAGTTCCGCCTGCCGGGCGGGCTGGAGCGCCCGGCCGGAGTAGGCCAGGGCGTTGGTGTCCACGAAGTCAGTCAATGAGGCTCCGACCGGTGAGCCGGAGGAAGACGTCCTCCAGCGACGAGCGGCGCACCAGTGAGGTGACCGGGACCAGCCCGCGGTGCCGGACGGCCTCGAGCGCGGCCTCGCCGTCCTCGGTGTAGACCAGCACGCGGTCGGGCAGCACCTCGAGGCGGCCGAAGTCGCGCAACTGGTCGACCAGGGAGGCGTTGCGTTCCGAGCCGAAGCGGAGCTCCAGCACTTCCCGGGTGGAGTACTGGCGGATCAGCTCCGCCGGGCTGCCCCCGGCGACGATCCTTCCGTGGTCCATCACGATCAGCCGGTCGCAGAGCTGTTCGGCCTCGTCCATGAAGTGGGTGGTGACGATGAGCGTGACCCCCTGCTCCTTGAGCCGGAACAGCCGGTCCCACAGGATGTGGCGGGCCTGCGGGTCGAGGCCGGTGGTGGGCTCGTCGAGCAGCAGCACCCGCGGCTCGTTGATCAGCGCCCGGGCGATCGTCAGCCGCCGCTTCATCCCGCCGGAGAGGTTGTCGACCTTCTCCGCGGCCTTCTCGGTCAGCTGCGCGAACTGGAGCAGTTCCTCGGCCTTCGGCCGCAGGTAGGAATACGGCAGGCCGAAGTAGCGGCCGTACATCACAAGGTTCTCGCGCGCCCGGAGCTCGTTGTCGAGGTTGTCCTGCTGCGGCACCACGCCGAGGTTCGCGCGTACCTCGGGCCCGTTCACCTCCGGGTCGAGGCCGTTGACGAGCAGCGTCCCCGAGGTGCGCAACGAGGTGCCGCCGATCATCCGCATGGTGGTGGACTTGCCGGCGCCGTTCGGGCCGAGCAGGCCGAACGACTCCCCTGGGGCGACCTCGAACGAGATCTGGTCGACCGCACGGACCTCGCCGTAGATCTTGGTGAGTTCGCGGGCTTCGATCACAGGCACCGGATCACCCTACCCACCCCCGCTGACAGTCTCGAACCGACCGTCGCCCGGCGGTCGCACCCCGGCCGGGACGCGGGACAGTGCCCTCTCGCCGGGCC
>JAVHXR010000085.1:0-3429 GCA_031119515.1 Propionicimonas sp. | reverse complement strand
CCGGGCCGGGCACGTCAGTCCAGGTGGACGGTCAGGGCGGACGCCGCCGCCACCGCGCGCTGCCTGGCCTGGTCGACGTCGACGCCCCTCGCCAGCGTCACCGCCACCCGGCGACGGCCGGCCACGGCGGGCTTGCCGAACAGCCGCAGTTGCGTCGTGGGGCCGGCCAGCGCGGCGTCGACGCCCTCGAAGCGGGGCACACCGGTACCTTCGGCCAGCACCGCGCAGGAGGCGGCCGCCGGCTCCTCCGGCCCTGCGATCCGGACGGCGCCGCCGGCGGGCAGCCCGAGCACAGCCCGGGCGTGCAGCGCGAACTCCGACAGGTCCTGGGAGACCAGCGTGACCAACCCGGTGTCGTGCGGGCGAGGGCTCACCTCGGAGAACAGCACCTCCTCCCCCACCACGAACAGCTCCACCCCGAACAACCCCCACCCGCCGAGCGCCGCGGTGACAGCTGTCGCCACCTCGCGGGCACGGGCCAGGGCGGCTTCGGGGAGCGCGGCGGGCTGCCACGACTCTCGGTAGTCGCCGTCCACCTGGACGTGGCCGATCGGGTCGCAGAAGGAGGTGCCGCCGACGTGCCGGACGGTGAGCAGCGTGATCTCGGAGTCGAACGCCACGAAGCCCTCGACGATGCAGCGGGTGGCCGCGCCGGTGCGCGACCCGGACTGGGCGTACTCCCACGCCGTCGCCAGGTCTGCCGCGGTCCGCAGCACCGACTGGCCCTTGCCCGAGGACGACATCACCGGCTTCAGGACGCACGGCAGCCCGAGCTCGCCCACCGCGGCCTCGAGCTCGGACGCGGTGTCGACGAACCGGTAGGGCGAGGTCGGGATGCCCAGCTCCTCGGCGGCCAGCCGCCGGATCCCCTCCCGGTCCATCGTCAGCCTGGTGGCCCGGGCGGTGGGTACCACGCGTACCCCCGCCGCCTCCACCTCGGCCAGGACGGCGGTCGCGATCGCCTCGATCTCGGGCACCACCACATCCGGCCGCTCGGCCTCGAGGACGGCACGCAGCGCTGTCGCGTCCAGCATGTCGACGACGTGGTGGCGGTGGGCGACCTGCATCGCGGGGGCATCCGGGTAACGGTCGACCGCCACCACCTCGGCACCGAGCCGCTGCAGCTCGATCGCCACCTCCTTGCCGAGCTCGCCGGCACCGAGCAGCAGGACCCTCGTGGCGGAGGCGGACAGCGGCGTACCCAGGGCGCCGGGGGTGAAGACCATGCGCCCATCCTGCCGTGCCGGGGGCCGGGCGGCCGACCGCGTTCAGCCGCGCGTGGGCGTTACGCTGCCCGGGTGAGCCCCGTCCAGCTGCCGTCCACCATCGCGGCCAGGGTCGAGCACGAACTCGTGGTGAAGAAGTCCCGGTTCATCGCCACCGTCGTTCCCGTGGCCGGGGTCGGGGAGGCGGACGCCGAGATCGCCGCCGTGCGCCGCCAGCGCTGGGACGCCCGCCACCACTGCGTTGCCCTCGTAGTCGGGCGGCACGCCGACCAGCAGCGCTCCTCCGACGACGGCGAGCCGTCCGGGACGGCGGGCGTCCCGATGCTCGAGGTGCTGCGCCACCGCGGCCTGACCGACCTCGTCGCGATCGTCACGCGCTACTTCGGCGGCGTCCTGCTGGGTGCCGGAGGCCTGGTCCGGGCCTACTCCTCCGCGGTCTCCGGGGCCCTGGACGAGGCCCGGCTGGTGCGTCGCGCCGTCCTCACCGAGGTCACCCTCGACGTGCCGCACGGCGATGCCGGCCGGGTGGACAACTGGCTGCGGGAGTGGGCCTCCGGGCACGGCGGCGTCCTCGACGACCCCGTGTGGACCGACCTCGCCCGGTTCAGCCTGCTGGTCCCGCCGGAAGGGCTCGGTCCGCTCGCAGCCGACCTGGCGGCGTTCTCAGCCGGATCGCTGGTCGCCGTCGCCGGGGCCGAGCGGGTGGTGGACGTCCCGGCCCCCTGAGCGGGTTCAGCGGCCGGCGATCCGCTCCCTGGCGTAACGGGCCAGCTCGGACGCCCCGACCCCGGCGCGCTTGGGCACGACCAGGCCCTCCAGCGGGCCGACGAACAAGAACACGTGCTGCGGTGTCTCCTCCACCCGATCGAGCCGTTCCCAGCCCACCGATGCCTGGGTCGCGCTCGCCGACTCGGTGATCCAGTGGTCGTCCCAGACCAGGGTGGTGGGACCGGTGCGTCCCAGCCCGGTGGCCGCCGACATCCGCTTCAGCTGGACCGCCGTCGTGGCCCGCTGGATCGGCGGCCAGCTGAACCACACCACGGCCGCCCCCACCGCCGCGACGAACAGCGCCTGCACCGGGTCCCGTTCGAGCACCCACAGGCCGAGACCGGCCACGACCGGCACTACCACGGTCCCTGCCACCCTGACCCGCCGGGCCTGCCCGACCAACGCGGGCGCGGTCACCGCGGCATGCTGGTTGAACGCGACGTAGTCGTCGTTGGTCAGCTCGTAGTCCAGTCGCTGCACCGGGTCATCCTCCTTTGGTGTAGCGGAGCGAGTTGGGGCGGCAGGGCGCCTCGGTGGCGATCTTCAGCCCCGCTATCCGCCGCTCGTCGCGGAGGCGGTAGAGGTTCGGCACGACCCGGTCGCGCAACGTGTACGGGTCGACGGTGTTGAGGTAGATCTTCGTCGCCCCCTCGAAGCCGGCCAGGGTCGAGACCCGCCACTTCAGCATCACCCGCCACGGCATCCGCAGGTCGGTGTCGACCGGTCGGTAGTGCCACTCCTCGTTGCACGGGATGTCCACCCCGGTGGCCGCGTGCATCGCGTGGACCATGTCGGACATCCCGGCGAGTTCGTCCGGGTCGTGGTCCCAGGGGTCGCAGTGCTCGGACTTGGAGTAGATCTCGATCGTCGGGTAGAGGTGGCCGAAACCGGCGAATGCGATCGCGTACTCGTTCTCGGCGATCACGAGGTTCTGGTACGCGGCGTAGTTGACCCCGTCCTCGTTGAAGACGTTCGGGTTGGCGCGGACGCGCTGGATGGCGCGGTCCTGCTGCGTCCCACGCTCGTCGATCGCCACCAGTTGCTTGTGGAGGTGGTCGAACGACGCCCCGGCGGGCCGCAGCCAGTTCTGGAACACCGCGACGTAGCGGGCGTACCGGTTCTGCTCGAACAGCCCTTTGGTGGACTCGGCGGTGAACTCCACGAACCTGCGGTGCTCGTCGGGGGTGAGGGTGCCAGAGGAGGCGAGCTGGGTGTTGTCGGTGGCGTCGTCGACGAAGTGCCGGCGCGCCACGATCACGTCGTGGCCGCCGCCGAAGAAGCCGGACGCCGCGGCGATCTGGCCAGCCTCGCCGAGTTCGTCGATCTCGGTGTCGCTGCGGCCGCCGGCGCGCAGCTTGTCCCGCACCACCGCCAGGACATGGGCCCGGCCAGCCTCCGAGGCCAGATAGGCCTCCTTGCGCTGGCGGATCAGCAC
>JAVHXR010000084.1 GCA_031119515.1 Propionicimonas sp. | reverse complement strand
GCCTACGACCGCGGCCTGCTCGACCGCAGGGTGGACGAGCTGCGGGCCGCGTTGCCCGGCCGGGTCGAGCTGAGCTTCGCGATGAAGGCCAATCCGATGCCGGCCGTCGTCCAGCACCTGGCCCGCAGGGTGGACCGGATCGACGTCGCGTCCGGCCTCGAACTGCAGGCGGCTCTCGACACCACGATCGCGCCCGGGCGGATCAGCTTCGCGGGCCCGGGCAAGTCCCCGGCCGAGATCCGCCAGGCCGTCGCGGCCGGGATCATCGTCGAGGTCGAGTCGACCACAGAGCTCGACCGGGTGGTGGCCGCCGGCGACGAACTCGGGCTGGTGCCGACCGTCGCCGTCCGGGTGAACCCCGACTTCGCCGTCAAGGGCTCCGGGATGCGGATGGGCGGCGGACCGCAACAGTTCGGCATCGACGCCGAGGTGGTCCCGCAGGTGCTTGCCGACTACCGGGCGGCCGGGGTGGACGTCCTCGGCTTCCACGTCTTCGCCGGCTCCCAGAACCTCAACGCCGCGATCATCGCGGAGGCCCAGCAGCGCACGGTCGACCTCGTCACGGCGCTGGCCGAGAACCTGCCGACGCCGCTGCGCTACCTCAATCTCGGCGGCGGGTTCGGCATCCCCTACACCGAGCGGGACCACCCGCTCGACCTGTCGGCGGTGGCCGGACCGCTCGCGGAGCTCGTCGACGGGACGATCGCCGAGCGGTTCCCGCAGGCCAGCCCGGTGATCGAACTCGGCCGGTACCTGGTCGGCGAGTGCGGCGTCTACGTCACCCGGGTGCTCGACCGGAAGGTCTCCCGCGGCCGGACGTACCTCGTCGTCGACGGCGGGATGCACCACCAGCTGGCGGCGTCCGGGAACTTCGGGCAGGCGATCCGCCGCAATTACCCGCTCGTCGTCGGCAACCGGATCGACGCGCCGGCCGACTCCGGCATGACCGTGGTCGGCTGCCTGTGCACCCCGCTCGACCTGCTCGGGGACGACGTCGAACTGCCGGACGCGCGGATCGGCGACCTGGTCGTCATCTTCCAGGCCGGGGCCTACGGCCTCACCGCCTCCCCGACCGCCTTCCTCGGACACCCCGCCCCGGCGGAAGTCCTCGTCTAGCCCTGAAGGAGCCCGCATGCCCGACACCCTGAGCGCCGTCCGCGAGGTGCTGATCGACACCCTCGAGCTGCAGCAGTCCCCCGAGGACCTGCAGCCGGGGACCGCACTGTTCGGTGCGCTGCCCGAACTGGACTCGTTCGGCGTGGTGGCGCTGGTGGGCGCCATCGAGGACCGGTTCGAGATCACCATCGACGACGACGAGTTCGGGGCGGACCTGTTCGAGACGGTCGGTACCCTGACGGACTTCGTCGACGGCAAGCTGGCCGGCGCCTGACCACCCGGAGATCCCGGGGCAAGCCCGGGATGACAAATGCCGCGCAAACCCGAGCCGACACCGCCACCGAGATGCCGGGGCAAGCCCGCGATGACGCCGCAGCACAGGCCCGAGATGACGCCGCCGCCGAGATCCCGGGGCAGGCCCGCGATGACACCGCAGCACAGGCCCGAGATGACGCCGCCGCCGAGATCCCGGCGCAAGCCCGCGATGACGGTGAGGCGCAAGCCCGCGATGACGGTGAGGCGCAAGCCCGCGATGACGGTGAGGCGCGAGCCCGGGATGGCATGGGCGCGGGACGCCTACCATCGTCCACACGGCCCTTCGACCGTCATCCCGGCGAACGCCGGGATCTCCGGCCCGAGGCCCGGACGTGACACAGCACAGGCAGGAGGCAGATGACAGCCAAGCGCATCCTCCACGTCAAGCCCGGTGAATGGTCGACCGGCGGCGTCGAGTCGTTCGTGATGTCGATGCTGGAGAACGTCGACCGCGACCGGGTTCGGTTCGACCTGCTGACGATCGGCGACCGGACCGGTCCGAGCCCGCACGACGACCGCCTGAGCGAACTCGGCGGGACGCGGTTCAGCATCGTGGAACCGACCCACGGACCCGCCCTGTCCAAGCTGGGACCGATCCGTTCCTTGTTCGACCTGGTCCGCCACCACGGCTACGGCACCGTCCACATCCACACCGGCTCGGCCTTCCACGCGCTGTACGCCGGGACGGCCCGGCTCGCCGGTGCCCGCACCGTCGTGCTGCACTCCCACACCGCCGTGCGGCCCGAACTCGCGGTGCCGGTGCGGCGCGGGCTCGACGCCCTGCTGCGGGTCGGCCCCACCCATCGCTTCGCCTGTTCCCGCGCCGCCGCCCGGGCACTCTTCCCGGCGACCGCGCAACCGGGGGTTCGGATCCTGCGCAACGGGATCGACGTCGCGGGCTTCCGCTACGACCCCGGGGTCCGCGAGCAGGTCCGCGCCGCGCTCGGGATCGTCCCCGGCCAGCTGGTTCTCGGCCACGTCGGCCGGTTCAGCTGGGAGAAGAACCACGCGCTGCTGCTCCGGGTCTTCGCCGAGGTCGCCCGTCGGTCCTCCGGCGACGGGCCGCAGCCACTGTTGTTGTGCATCGGGGACGGCGAGGAACGCGCCGCGACAGAGGCGCTCGCCGCAGGGCTCGGCATCGCCGGGCAGGTGCGCTTCCTCGGCGTCCGCCACGACATCGCCCGGCTGCTGCAGGCGATGGACGTGTTCCTGCTGCCCTCCCGCAACGAAGGCCTCGGCATCGCCGGGGTGGAGGCACAGGCCGCCGGGCTGCCCTGCGTGTGCAGCACCGGCGTTCCCGACGAGATCGACGTCACCGGCAGGTGCAGCTTCCTGCCCGACACCGCGGACCCCGCGGACTGGGCGGACGCGGTCGCAGCCGCCGCCTCACTGCCCCGGGTCGACACCGCCGGCCAGGTGGCGGCGGCGGGGTACGACGCCGCCGACTGCGCGCGCCAGCTCCAGGACTTCTACCTTCGCGGGGAGCCGGCCTGACGCGGCCGGCGAGCGCGGGCTACCACTCGACCAGGGCGAGTTCGCTGTAGAGGTAGTCGACGCCGTCCAGGTCGGGCACGCCGCGCACCATCCGTGCCCGCGGCTTGCCCAGCCGGCGTCCCGGACCGGGGCGGAATCCGAGGATCCTCGGTTCGGCGAGGGTCACCGGCAGGCCGCAGCGCAGCAGCAGGTACGAACCGATCCGGCGCCATCCCCGGCGCAGGCACTCGGGGTCACCGCCGGCGTACAGCGGGGTGGCGAACAGCCGCAGTCCCTTGCGACGGTCGCGGCGGAAGACCAGGTAGCCGTAGCCGGCACCGCTCTGGACGAGGACGTGGCGGGTCGCCGCGGCGTGCTCGTGGTCGGCGAAGACGGCGGCGTCGCGGCCCCGCAGCACCCGGCGAAGCACCTCCGGGTCGGTGGTGAGGGTGGTCCCCCGCCCGCCGGGGAACGGCAGGTTGGGGACCAGCCAGGTGGCGGTGTCGAGGTGGCGGAACCTGAGGCGCTCGTTCAGCGCCACCACGTTCCCGCTCGGCGAGAGGTCGGTGAAGTCGTAGCCCTTCCGCGCCAGCACCGCCCGGAGCAGCCGGACAGAGTGCGTCCGGAACTCCTCGAGCACACAGAAGGCGGCGAGGTTGCAGACCGGGCGCGGCTCCCCGCCGAGGTCGCGCCGGCTGTAGACGGCGAGGTACGCCCCGACGATCCGCCCGTCGGCCTCGAGCAGGACGCCGTGGTCGGGTCCGGCGTCCGGCCACGGCGGCGACATCACCCGTGCCCACCGCTCGGCCGGCACCTGTTGGTTCAGTTCGGCGTGCAGGAACTCGCTGACGGCGCCGACGTCGGCGTCCCCGATCGGTCGCACCGTCACAGCGTCGCCAGCCACGGCAGCCAGCCTACTGACCACCCCCCGGCCGGCGCCGGACGTCCACACCGCACCCGGGCGGGACGCGGGCGCACCCCGGCACTATCCTTCGAGGCGAGGAGAGGGAGGCGCATGCCCGATGCAACGACGCCCGCCCAGGGCGGCGCGAGAGCGAGCGTCGTGATCGCCGCGCACAACGAGGAGGCGGTGATCGCCCGCACGCTGGACGCCCTGGTCGCCCAGCTCGCCGAGCAGCCGGCCGAGGTCATCGTCAGCGCGAACGGCTGCACGGACGACACCGCCGCGATCGCTGCCCGGGCCGGGGTCGCGGTGATCGACCGCCCCGATCCCGGGAAGGCCGGCGCGCTGAACGCCGCGGAGGAGCTCGCCACCGGTTTCCCACGGATCTATCTCGACGCCGACATCGTGGTGCCGCCGGGGGGGCTCGCCGCCGTGGTCGGCCGGGTCGCCCAGGACCCGCCGCCGCTGGCTGTGGTGCCGCGCCGGAGCCTGAACACCGCGGGCCGGCCGTGGCTGGTACGGGCCTACTTCGCGATCAACGAACGCCACCCTGCGTTCCGCACCGGGTTGTTCGGACGCGGCATGATCGCGGTGTCGCGCGCGGGGCGTGCCCGCTTCGATGCGTTCCCCGCGATGGTCGCCGACGACCTGTTCCTGGACGGCCAGTTCGCCGACACCGAGAAGGCCGTCGCCCAGGATGTGGTGGTGGTGGTGGAGACCCCGTTCACCACCCGCGACCTGATGCGCCGCCTGGTCCGGGTGCGGCGCGGCTCCGCCCAGATCCGGGCAGCGGCCGCCGCCGGTGAGGTCGACGCCACGATCAGGAAGCCGGACCGCTGGGGATGGCTGCGCGAGGTGGTGGCGCGGGAGCCGCGGCTCGCGTTCGCCGCCGTCCCCTACCTCGGGCTCACCGTCCTGGCCGCCGTGCTCGCCCGGCGTCCCGCCCGGCCCGGGAACGAGTGGGGCCGCGACGAGTCGACCCGACAGCCGGGGGGCCGGGCATGATCAACCTCTGCTTCCACGGGATCGGGACCTGCCAGCGTGAGCGGGAGCCGGGCGAGGCGAGGTACTGGGTCACCGCCGACAGCTTCCGCCGGATCCTCGACGTCGTGACCGGACGGCCGCAGGTCCGGCTCAGTTTCGACGACGGCAACGCCTCCGACCTGGAGATCGGCCTGCCGGAACTCCGCGAGCGGGGCCTCACCGCCACCTTCTTCGCGCTCGCCGGCCGGCTGGACGACCCAGCCAGTCTCACCCCCGCCGGGCTGCGGGAACTCCGCGCCGCCGGGATGGGGATCGGCAGCCACGGCTGGGACCACATCCCGTGGCGGGATCTGGGCGGCGCAGAGCTGCGGCGCGAACTGGCCGATGCCCGGAGCGTCCTGTCCGAGGTGGTCGGCGCCCCGATCGACGAGGCGGCGCTCCCGCTCGGGCGGTACGGCCGGCGGCTGCTCGGGGAGTTGAAGCGGTACGACTACCGGACGGTCTACACCAGCGACCGGTTCCCGGCCAGGGAGGGCTCCTGGCTGCAGGCGCGGTTCAGCGTCACCGCCGGCGACACCGCCGAGACCGTGCGGGCGCTGGTCTCTGACCGCCCGGTCGCCTCCGACCTGCGGAACCGGCTGGCGAGCGCGGTCAAGCGGCTTCGTTGACCGTCCGGTACTCCTTCGGCAGCGCCCAGCGCAGCAGGCGGGAGATGCGGGCCGGGAGCATCGTCACAGCGTCGGCGAAGACGCGCTTCCTGACCAGCCGTAGGGTCAGCAGGTAGGTGGCGACGACAGCGACGCCGGTCACCGCCAGGACCAGCAGGTCGGGCCAGCCCTGGACCAGGTTCATCATGCCGACGCCGGCCCCCACCGCGACCGCGCCGGGGAAGACGATGCCAAGGAACGGCGTGGCGACCTGCCAGACGCTCGCCCCGATCAGCCGGCTGACCGCGAGCCAGCGGATCAGTGCCTCGATCAGCGCCGCTCCCACCCACACCACGACGAGCACCATCAGCCCGTACCGGACGGCGAACGCCAGGATGCCGATCGTCAGCCCGTAGGCGACCGCGATCAGCATGAACCAGCGCCGGGGCTTGCCGATCCCGATGTGCAGGCCGCGGTCGATCGCCCAGCCGATCCCGATCAGCGCCCAGGCCGCCACCGCGGGCACCAGGACGGCACTGTCGGTCTTGTCCGCGCCGAACAGGAACGGGATCAGCACGGGAGCGGACACCGCGACGAAGACCATCATCGGGGTGACCACGGCGTAGGAGATCGAGGATGCCCGCAGGTAGGACGAGCGGAGCCGCTCCGGATCGTCGCGGACGCGGGAGAAGGCGACCATCGACACCGGGGCGAGGGCGGCGACGCTGAGATCCTCCGCGGTCTGGACGAGGCGCTGGGCGATGTTCAGCAACCCCATCCCGCGGACGCCGACGCCGGCCACCACGATCGCGGTCTCGGCCCAGTACCGCACCACCATCACGGCCTCGCTGCCGAGCACGTTGATCCCGAAACCGGCCATCTCCTTGAACTCCGAGCGCGAGAAGGACAGGCCGGGGCGCCACCGCGCCGCCACCCACACCCAGCCTGTCGCGATCACCTGGGAGACCAGGATCTGCAGCACCAGCGCCCACGCCCCGGCACCCAGCAGCGCCGCGGTGATCGCGACCACCTGGGCGACGAGCGAACTGGCCACCTCCATCAGGGCCAGCGGACGGAAGGCCATTCGCCGTCGCATCAGGGAGACCGGTACCGAGCCGAGCGCGACCAGCGCCACCGACAGGGCCATCACCTGGATCAGCGGGGCGACGTCGGGCTGGCCGAGCAGCGACCCGATCAGCGGGGCGGCCAGGGCCACCCCGCCGGCGAGGACGAGGCCGGCGCCCAGGGAGAACCAGAACGCCGTGTCGAGGGTGGGCTTCTCGGCGGACTCGCTCTGGATGATGTAGGCCGAGAAGCCGACGTCGGCCAGGACGTAGAGCACCGGCATCAGGGTGGTCGCGGCGGCGGCGAGACCGAAGTCCTCCGGGGCGAGGTTCCGGGTCAGGATGACCATCGTGACCAGCGCGCCGATCCGCGTCACCCACTTCTGGGCGGTCATCCACATGATGCCGGACGAGGTCTGGCGGGTCAGCGACTCCTCACTCATCGGCGCACCCCGCGGCGGCCAGCCGCCCCCGTCCGGTCCTCACAGGTGCCGGTCGCAGACCTGGGCGTACCGTTCGGCCAGTTGGGACGGCGCCGCGCCGGTGATCGCGTCGAACTCGCCCAGCGCGGCCGCGGCTCCCCTGTGGACCTCGCGATCGAACTCGTCGAAGCGCCGGATCCAGTACAGGAAGGTCTTGTAGCGAAGGTAGCGCCGGGTGACCCGGACCGCCCGCGAGCGCGGCGGAAAGACCTTCTTGCAGATGTAGAGGTAGTTGAGGATCTGGAAGAAGCCGTAGGAGAACCCGTTGGCGCGCTTCCCGGGGGCGATGTTGTGGAACACCCTGGCACCCGGGGCGACGGCGATCAGCGAGCCCGCGGACAGCACCCGCAGCGCCATGTCCTTGTCCTCGTGCTGGCCGTAGCCGACCCTGGAGCCGAGCACCCGGTCGAACCTGACGGCTTTCGCGACCTCGGTGCGGAAGCTCATCCGGTAGCCGCCGATCGTGCCGACGAGCTCGTACCCGAGGCCGTCGGCCACAGCTGCCGGCTCGAGCTCGGCCGTCCGCTCGCCGCCGTAGACCTCGAACGGCTGCGGCACCAGGGCGGCCTCCAGCCCGTTGCGGAGACGGGTCACCAGCGGGCGGTCCGCGACCCGGCTGGTCCGCGGCGGGGTGCTGTCCGGCAGCCCCCCGGGCGGCGCGTAGACGTCGTTGGCCGAGACCGCGCCGTACCGGCGGTTCGGGTCCGCCTCGTAGACGGCGAGGAACTTCTCGGCGGTGTCGGGGTACCACAGCGAGTCGTCGTCGGGGAAGATCGTGACGTCCTCCTCGACGTGGTCGAGGCCCTGGTTGCGCTGGGCGGGCAGTTTCGCCTGGGAGCCTTAGAGGATCACTAACGGCATCGGCGCGGTCTCGGCGAGCCGCTCGCAGAACGCGCGGACGGCCTCGTGGTCGTCGCTTCGGTCGACGATCACGATCCGGTCCGCCGGCCGCGACTGGTTGACGAACAGCGGCAGCGAGGTAGTGAGCATGTCCAGCCGATTCCGGGTCGCCACGACGATCGCGTGAGTCAGCATCCAGGAACTCCCCTCCCCTGCGGCCCCACCACCCCGGCGGGGAATGCGTGTGCGGATCCTATCCGACCGTCGAATCGGCTCTCAGGTCAACCACCGGTCGCGACGCCCCGCCGGGACGGGGCCACTGCCGGGGTGCCGACGAAGGGCTCCTCGCTGCTCAGCCGGTAGGCGGCGCCCGCCATGCCCAGCACCAGGAAGAGCGTGCCCATCGTCATCGGGAAGGCGAAGGCGTCGAAGGTGGCCAGGCTCACCGCCCCGGCGGCGATGGCGGCCGCGATCGTCAGCCCGACGTCGCGGTTCTCGGGCTCCGGGTCCGACCTCGCCACGGACAGTGCGACCCAGACCCCGGTCAGGAAGAGCACCACCGCCGCTATCGTCCCGACGACGCCGATGCTGACCAGCAGCACGAGGTACTGGTTGTCGAAGATCCGGTACTTGGGCAGGAAGGTGCCCAGGCCGCGTCCGAAGAACGGCGAGTTGCCGATGAACTCGAAGGCGAGGTCGTAGCTGTCGGTGCGCGAGGAGATGCTCGGGTCGTCGCCGACGTTGCGGAACAGCGCGCCGATCGTCCCGAACAGCCGTGGCACCGCGGCGAACAGGACGACGGCGAGCGCTCCCAGCCCTGCGGCGAAGGTCGCCCGGCGCCTGGCCGGCCAGCCGATCATCAAGATGATGAGGGCTACCCCGGCGCTGACGTAGGCCGACCGCGAGAACGTGAGCGCGATCGCGACGCCGAGCAGGAGGGTCGGCAGCCAGCGCACCACGAGATTGCGGGCCTTGCCGAAGTAGGCCGAGTGCAGCGCGAACGGCATCATCATCGCCAGGATGATGCCGAACTCGATCGGGTGGGTCGCTGTCCCCGAGGGACGGACGAAGCCGCCCCGCTCGAAGACCTCGAACTCCGCCACCCGCAGGCCGGGGATCGAGATCCGGTCGATCAGGATGTCATTGGTCAGGAACTGCGCCACGCCCAGCGCGGCGAGCAGGCCGCCTGCCCAGGCCAGCTTCTGGACCAGGTCACGCAACCGCTGCATCGACACCAGGCCGTCGTTGGCGATCAGCATCGCTCCCGACCACGACAGCACCGACAGCAGCGCGACATCCGCGGGGCTGATCTCGTCGGGGTCGATCGGCCGCACCATCGCCAGGGCGTAGCTG
>JAVHXR010000083.1 GCA_031119515.1 Propionicimonas sp. | reverse complement strand
TCGTCGGTACGGAAGAAGCCGCTGATCCACGGATGCGCGGCGCGGTCGGCCTGGCTCGACCGCGGGCGGAAGGAGGCGTTGACCACCAGCGGCGCGTCGCCGAGCGTGACCAGGTAGGCGACGTCGGTCTGTCCGGCGGCGTGGTTGGTGTCCACCCGGCCCGACCAGTCGTACCAGCTGCGGTACTCGCCGTCGTCGCAGGCCGTCGGGTCGAGGTCGGGTGAGCTCGAGAGCTCGACGCGCAGCGCCGGCCGGCCGCCGAGGGTCACCTCCACCGGATCCGACGCCTCCCGCGCGAAGTGGGCGAACCAGCCGGTACTGCCCGGGATGTAACGCATCACCTCGCGGTCGCGCCATCCACAGCCGTCGGCGTAGGCGCCGAGCGGGGTCCAGAAGCTGACGGCCACCTCGCCGGGCTCGCCCAGCCCGGTGCCGACGAAGCCCTGCGCGACCTCCCAGCCGGTCGGCACGGTGAAGGTGATCGCGCGGTAGCCGTCCACCAGGGACGCGGCGCGCCACCGGTAGCTCCCGGAGAGCCCGCCGCCGGCGGGGAGGTCGGGGATCGTGCCCGCGGCCCCGGTCGGCGCAGGCGCGGCGGTGGCCGGCGCCGACGGAGCGGGGGTGGCCGCCGGCACGGCGGGCACCCGGCCGGCGGCCAGCACGCCGGACACCCCGGCGGCGAGCGCGACCAGCGACACCAGCGCCGCGGCCGCGGTCAACCTGCTGCGTCGCTCCCTGGATCGCGAGATCGCTGCCTCCAGGTCGGGCGCGGCGACCGGGGGAGCCTGCCAGGTGCGGGAGTCGGCCCGCAGCAGGGTTTCGAGGTTGATCATCGGTAGTCCTCCCCGAGAATGCCGCGGAGCCGGCCGCGGGCGCGTGAGAGCAGGGACTTGACCGTCCCCTCCGGACACCGCATCACCGCGGCGACGTCGGCGATCCCCAGGTCGAGGTAGTAGTGCAGGTCGACCGCCAGGGCCTGCTGCTCGGGCAGCCGGCGCAGCGCGCGGCGGAGGTCGACCGCGTGCGACCGCCCCTCGCCGAGGCTGCTGGGGTCGGGCGGGTCCGCCACCGTCCACGGCAGCAGCCGGACGGCGCGGCGCCAGGCCCGTCGGCGCTGGTCGGCAGTGATCGCCAGCAGCCAGGTTCGCGCCGGGCCGCGGTCGGGGTCGAACTGGTCGCGCTTGCGCCAGGCCGCCAGCAGGGCGTCCTGGAGGATGTCGTCGGGATCGGTGCCGGAGCGTCCCGCCAGCCGGGCCATGGCGTCCCAGTGCGGCTCCACCCAACGGCTGAAGGCCTCGGCCGTGGTCAACTCGGGCCGGGACGGCGCCGCGGTCTGCTCCATACCCTTATCTAGTCGCGAGCGGCCGGTTTGGTTGCACCGGCGACGAGACTCTGTCCGTTCGGGCTACTCCCCGACCGCGCCGTCGATCGCCTCCCTGAGCAGGTCCGCATGCCCGTTGTGCCTGGCGTACTCCTCGATCAGGTGCAGGTAGAGGGCCCGCACCGTCCAGGTCTCGTCCCTCCGCCGGAAGGTGTCGTCCAGTCCGTGCCCGCCCGCGACCTGGTCCACCGCCGCCCAGACGTCCAGCAGTTGCTGGTAGTCCGCGGCCGCCCGGGCGGGGTCGAGTTCGTTCCAGTCCTCGTCGCCCTCCCGCTCGTACAGGTGGGGGACGTCGGCACCGGACACCCGGCGGAACCACCAGTGGTGCTCCACCTCCGCCAGGTGCCGCAGGAGGCCGAGCAGCGACATCGTGGTGGACGGTACCGGACGGAGCGCGAGCTGCTCCCCGGTCAGCCCCGCGACCTTCCACAGCACGGTCTGCCGGTGG
Source organism: Propionicimonas sp. (assembly GCA_031119515.1). Classification (GTDB taxonomy): domain Bacteria; phylum Actinomycetota; class Actinomycetes; order Propionibacteriales; family Propionibacteriaceae; genus Propionicimonas. The sequence continues at coordinate 7,372 of JAVHXR010000083.1, read as the reverse complement.
AAGCGCAGGAACGCCTCCAGCGCTGCCCGCTCGGGCAGGTCGAGCGGGAACTCGTCCCGGGTGATCTCCGGTGCGGTCCAGGCCATGCCCCCATCCTGACCGATCCGCGCGCGTCGCGGCCACCGTCCGGGCGTTGTCAGTTGGACGACGCCGGTCCCGGGGCCACACTGGTTGTCGTGCCCTCCCAGAAGCCGCCGCTGCCGGACCTCAGCCTTGCCAACGCCCAGTTCGTCACCGAACGGATCGCCGTCGGCGGCGACCTCGCGCCGGAGTTCTCACTTGCCAGGCGGCAATTGCAGGAACTGGTCGAGGCCGGGATCACCCACATCGCAGACCTCCGGGACGAGTGGAACGACGCCGAGGTGGTCGGGTTCTGGGCGCCCCAGGTCGGCTACCTCTACCACCCGGTGGAGGATGCCGGCCAGCGAATCCCCGGGGACTGGTTCGAAGCGCTCAACAGCTGGGTCGCCACGGTGCTGGAGGATCCGGGCGCGAAGGTGCTGGTGCACTGCCACATGGGCGTGAATCGCGGCCCTTCCGCCGCCTTCGCGCTGCTGCTCGGCCAGGGCATGACCGTCCGGCAGGCGCTGACGGCGATCCGCGGGAACCGGCCGGTCGCGGTGATCGACTACGCCGACGACGCCCTGGACTGGCACCTGGAGCGAACCGGGGCCGACCGGTACGCCCGCGCCGGAGCCCGCCGGTCGCTGACCATGTGGCGCCGGGCCAACGAGATCGACAAGCTCGACGTCATCCGCCAGATCCGCGCCGGTGAGGGCGGCGGATCCTCGTGGTGCGTCACGCTCGGCCACGGCGGCCTCGCCGAGCTGGGGGCGCTCGTGGAGGCCTCGCCGAACCCCACCATCGGCCTCGGGATCGACGCCGAGCCCGCGCGGCTGGCGATTCGCGACGAGGTCGTGCTGTGGGACGACGCCGGCGGGGTGGCGGGGTTCGGGTGGGTGGTCGGGCCTCCCCGCGAGACCGACGGCGGCCTGGTGCTGCCGATCGTCGTGATGGGGTTCAACCCCGACTACCTCGTGCCGTCCGAGATCCTGGAGATGGTGGCGCCGGGTGTCGAGTTCGGCGGCCCGAACCCGACCCTGCTCACCGATGCGCAGGTGATGGCGCTGAACGCCGGCCTGCGGGTGATGGTGCGACTCTCCGGCGGCGCCGGCTGAGCCCGTCGCTCAGGACAGGTCGCGGCACAGGTCGCCGGAGGCGAGGCGTTCCAGCAACCGGCTGGTGAAGCGGGCGGCCGGCGCCCCGTCCACCACGTCGTGGTCACAGGTGACGGTCAGGTTGGCTATCTCCCGCGGCTCCGCCCGGCCGTCCACCACCAGCAGGCGGGTGGTGATCCCGCCGAGGGTGAGGGCGATGGTGCCGGCGCCGGGACTGACTCCCCAACCCGCCACCCCCGTCCCCATTCCGACGTTGCTGACCCCGGCCACCCCGAGCCTGAGGGCCCACCGCGGGCTCCGCTGCATCCTGGCCATCAGCGGCCGGAGCAGGGCGACAGGGATCCGCGCGAGCCAGCGTTCACCCGCTATCGGGTCCAGGCCGGCGGTGGCCGACGCCTGCCTGGCCCTGATCTCGTCGGTCACCTGGCGCAGCGACTTGGACGCTGCCGAGCGGATCGGGAGGTAGCCGATCGCCGGCCCGTCCTGGCCGGCGTGCTCCAGCAGCACCTCGATCACCACCTCGTCGAGGAGGACGAGCCTCCGTCCGGAGCGGAGCGCGTTGAGCCGCGGGAACTCCGCGAGCGTCCGGGCGAGGCAGACCGCCAGATAGGCGGTCAGCGACAGTCGTTCGCCGGTGCGTTCGCGGTGTTCGCGCAGCAGCCGGCGGGGCTCGGTCAGGTCGGCCTCGACGAGGGCGTACATGAAGTGGCGGCGACGGGCCAGTTCCTGCCCGATCCCGATGGCGAGCCGGTCCTTGGTGAGGCGTTCGGTGCGGTAACCCGGCATGCTGGCTCCTTCAGCTCGCAGGGTACTCGCGACGGCTGGAAGGCGCCGGGGAACCGGGGCAGCTCAGCCAGAGGTGTCGACGGCAGCCTCGGAGGTCCGCTCGGCGAGGGTCTCGCGTTCCAGTGCCCTGGCCCGGGAGAGCGGTCCGGCGTCCACCACCCGGACCCCACCGCCTTCCCACAGGCTCATGATCCGCTGCTTGGCGTGCCGTTCGTCCCCGGCGACCAGGCCGGTGCCCGGTGGCCCGCGGGCCACCACGGCCGCGAGCCGGTCGGCGGGAGTCGTGTTGAAGGCCTTGAGCACGATCGACCCCGGCAGGCGCGCCGCGAGCAGTTCCGCACCGCTGGTGTCTGCCGGCAACGGCCAGTCTCCGGTGGAGGGGTCACGTGGGTTGGTGATGTCGACGACCACCTTGCCGGCCAGTTGCGGACCGTAGCGGGCCAGGACGTCGTCGAGGGAGGGGTACGGCACGGCCAGGACCACGACCTCGCCCGTGATCGCCCCGGTGTCAGCCCGGGAGAGCGACTGGACGGTCGCCCCGGCGGCTACGGCGATCGCCTGGATGGCGCGCCCCATCGTTCCGGAGCCGATGATCGTGACAGCTGTCATGGCGGTCTCCCGTGGGGGCCGGGCGGAGCGTTCGTCCGCCCGATACGTGCGGCTGCCGCGCCTGCCGGGCGCGGACGCTTCCGTGTTACCCCATTCCCGGCGGGGACGTAAACCTCGGACAGCGTGCACGTTCTCCCAGCCTCTGCCTATGATGCTGCACGCTCGTGCCGTCAACGCCGTCGGCACGAGCTTCCCGTTTCCGCTCGCGTCTGCCGCGGCGCTCGGATGGTCAGACCGATTTGCGGTAGCCGGTGGGACGGCGGGTATGGTTCTCCCGTGTCCAACACCGCATGCCACTCCGCCCGTCTGCTCTCCGCAGCCCCGGCGATGATGTGCATGCGAATGTGCTGTTGCTGAGCATCGGCACGCTCCCCGGCCGCTGAGCGGCTGCGGCTCTTCCTCTCCTGCCCGCGTCCTGCCGACGTCGGGGTGTGCTGTCCCTTTCCCCACCGGTCTTCCCGGGGTCGGCGTTCCGCCTGCCCGCAGACCGCAGACAAGAGAGCCACCATGATCACGGTCACGGACCTGAAGAAGGTCTACTACCAGGGCAAACGCGAGATCCGCGCCCTCGATGGCGTGACGCTCAGCGTCCCCGCCAACTCGGTGCACGGCATCGTCGGCCAGTCCGGTGCCGGCAAGTCCACCCTGGTCCGCTGCCTGGCGATGCTCGACCGGCCCACCTCGGGCACCGTCGAGATCAACGGCGCCGACCTGACCGCCGTCCACGCCGCCGAGCTGCGCGCCGCGCGCCGGCGGCTCGGCCTCGTCTTCCAGCACGCGAACCTCTTCGACGCCCGCACCATCCTCGGCAATGTCGCCTACCCGCTGGAGCTGGCCCGCGTCCCGAGGACCGAGCGGGAGGCGAAGGCTGTCGAGCTGCTGGGCCTGGTCGGCCTGGCCGATGCCGGCCCCGCCTATCCAGCCCAGCTGTCCGGTGGCCAGCGGCAGCGGGTGGGGATCGCGCGCGCTCTCGCCACCGACCCCGACGTCCTGCTCTGCGACGAGCCGACCAGCGCGCTCGACCCCCGGACCACCGACGAGATCCTCGACCTGATCGCCTCGCTGAAGGCCCGGGTGGGTCTGGCGGTGCTGGTGATCACCCACGAGATGCACGTCGTGAAGCGGATCTGCGACTCGGTCACGCTGCTGGAGGACGGCCTGGTGGTCGAGTCCGGCCGGCTCGGCGAGGTCGTCGGACGGTTCGGGGGCCGGCTGAGCGAGGCGCTGCTGGCGCTGCCGGCGCCGGACCCGGCCTCCGGCCGGTCCGTCGAGGTACTCGACTCGGTGCCGCCCAACGACGTCGCCGTGGTCACCCGCGCCGAGCGACACTTCGCGGTGGAGCTGCCCGTTGTGGCCGGTGTCGTCGAATCTCTCGACGGCACCACCTTCCGGCGCCAGCGGGTGGCCGTACCGGACCGGCTCGACGTGTCCGAACTGGTCGGGTTCCTGCGGGCCGGCGGCGCCGGTGCCCGTCCGAGCGATCCGGAGGCAGTCCGATGATCCCGCTGGACCTCGTCACCGACCTGCTCCAGAACCCCGCGATCACCACCGCGCTGTGGCCCGCCTTCGTCGAGACACTCCAGATGGTGGCGATCTCCGGCCTGGCGACGGTGCTGCTCGGGCTGCCGCTCGGGGTGGTCCTGTTCGTCACCCAGCCCGGCGGGCTCGCCGCCAACCCCGGGCTGAACGTCGTCCTCTCCGGGATCATCGTGAACATCACCCGGTCGGTCCCGTACGCGATCCTGATGGTCTCGCTGATCCCGCTCACCCGGTTCCTGGTCGGAACCTCGATCGGGCCGATCGCCGCCTCGGTCTCGCTCACCATCGCGGCGGTCCCGTTCTTCGCCCGGCTGGTCGAGACCGCGCTGCGGGAGGTGCATCCGGGCAAGCTCGACGCCGCGCACGCGATGGGCTCGACCCGCCTCCAGACCGTCTGGAAGGTGCTGCTCCCGGAGGCGCTCCCGGCTCTGGTCGCGGCCGTGACCACCACCGTCGTCGCCCTGATCGGCTACTCGGCGATGGCCGGGCTGATCGGCGGCGGCGGGCTGGGCCGGTTGGCCTACAACTACGGCTACCAGCGCTTCCAGCCGGAGGTGATGGTGGTCGTCCTCGTCATCCTCGTCCTGCTGGTGCAGGTCGTCCAGGTGATCGGGGACGCGCTGATCCGGCGGGTCGACCACCGCTGACCACGACTTCCCGCCGCGCCCGCGGCGGGGAAACCGGCCGGCGCCCGCCGGCCGCCAACCCGGGCCGAACGGCCCCAACGTAAAGGAGCACCACCATGGGCACCCCACGCAAGCGCCTACTCGCCGTCGCCGCACCTCTCGCGGCCGTCATGGCGCTGTCGGCGTGTGCGTCGACCGCCACTCCGTCGGCCTCCGGGGAGCCGGGATCCACCGCGTCCGCAGCGCCGGTCACGGTCAAGGTCGGCGCCAGCCCGGTGCCGCACGCGAAGATCCTCGAGTTCGTGCAGCAGAACCTGGCGGCCGAGGCCGGCATCGACCTCGACATCGTGGAGTTCGACGACTACGTCCAGCCGAACGAGGCGCTCGCCTCCGGTGAACTGGACGCGAACTACTTCCAGCACCTGCCGTACCTGACGGCCCAGATCGCCGAGAAGGGGTACGAGTTCGAGCACGGGGCAGGCGTTCACATCGAGCCGTACGCGGCGTTCTCCTCGAAGTACGCCTCCTTCGACGAGGTGCCGGACGGCGCCACGATCGCGATCACGAACGACGCCTCCAACCAGATCCGCGGCCTGCGGGTGCTGGAGGCCAACGGCCAGCTGACCGGGATCACCGACGACAGCAACGTCCTGAACCTGACCGCCGAGCAGAACCCGCGCGGCTTCAAGTTCGTCGAGAACCAGCCGGAGGTGATCGTCCAGCAGCTGGAGGATCCGGCCATCGACGTGGCGTTCGTCAACGGCAACTTCATCCTGACGGCCGGCCTGAGTACCGCCGACGCGATCGGGATCGAGGCCGTCGAGGGCAACCCGTACGGCAACTTCCTGGTCTGGCGGACCGACAACACCAACCCGGGCGTCGCCACGCTCGACGAGCTGCTCCACAGCCAGGAGGTGGCCGACTTCATCCGGCAGACCTGGCCGTCGGGCGACGTCATCCCCGGCGCCTGACCCATCCGGGCCTGGCCGGCCGAGTCGGCCGGCCAGGCCCGTCCCGTCCTCGCCCCGGCCGGCGATTCCAGCCCGCCGGTGTGGCCGTTCACCCCCGTGGTCAAGGAGCCACCGGTTCGGGCGAGGACGTACGACTCGGCGGTGCACCCCGCCGACGGCCAGCCTTCGTTACCGAGGGCCATGGCTCGGGCGGTGGCTCTCGATGATGGGGTGGGGGTGTGCCTTGCGGCTCGGCCGTGTACCTCGGTTGAGGGCCAGCCTTTGGTGTTGAGGGCCAGCCTTTGGTGTTGAGGGCCATGGCTTGGGCGGTGGCTCTCGATGATGGGTGCCGGGCGGACGGGCGGCTCAGGCGGGTAGCTTCTCGCCGGAGCCCCGCGGGATGTAGTGGACCGGCAGCTCGACGGTCCTGGTCAGGCCGGTGGGATCGGCGAGCCTGCCGAGCGCGATCCGGGCAGCGGTGATGCCCATCTCGACAGGGTCGTGGGCGATCACGGAGACCCCGAAGACGTCAGCCATCTCGAAGTCGTCGAAGCCGACCAGCGCGAGGTCGGCGCCGCGAGCCTGGAGTGCCCTGATCGCACCCACGGTGGCGCGGTTGTTGCCACCGATCAGGGCCGTGGGCGGGTCGTCGGATTCGAGCAACTCCGTGACCAGGTGTTCCAGTGGCACGTCTGGGTCGTCGGTGACGCGCAACCAGTCCGAACCCGAGGAGAGCCCTGCCTCCGACATCGCCTGGCGATAGCCGGCCAGTCGCTCGGTCTGGGTGTAGACCGCGGCAGGGTTGCAGACGTAGCCGATCTTGCGGTGGCCGCGTTCGATCAGCTGGCGGGTGGCGAGCAGTGCGCCCTCCCGGTTGGCCAGGACCACCGAGTCGGCCAGCAGGTTGCGGGCCGGACGGTCGATCGCCACGATCGCCATCCCCAGCTTGCGCTCGCCCTCGAGGTAGGAGTGGTCGTCGCCCAGGGGGACGAACAGGACGGCGCGCACGCGCTGGGTGACGAGGGTGTCGATCACTGCCTGCTCACGCTGGGCGTCGTCGCTGGAGGCGAGCACCATGGTCAGGCCCTGGGCGGCACACTCCCGCTCGATACCGGCCGCGACCTGGATGTAGAACTGGTTGGTGAACTCGGCGGTGACGAACGCCACGGTGTTCGTCACACCGCCGCGACGCAAGTCGCGCGCGAGCGTGTTCGGCCGGAAATTGAGGCGGTCCGCGGCGGCCCTGATGCGTGCCGCGGTCTCGTCGCTCACGGCGGTGGGGTCCGCATATACCCGCGAGACTGTCTTGGCGCTCACACCCGCGAGTCTCGCGACGTCGGCCAACGTTGGCCGTGGCTGAACTGCCGCCACAGTGACCCTCCTCGTGTCGCACACGGGAGCCTAGCAGCCAATCATGTCATCGAGGACATCAATCGGAACAAGCGAATCGTGCTCAAATCGTGACCTTGTGTGTTCCCCCTTGTCACGGCGCCCATCACATCTCGGAAAGCGCGTACCAAGATCATGTCAGCGTTGACATGACAGAGTCGGGCGGCATAGTGTGCCGTTCGGACTCGGGCGACCCCGCCCACTGGGAACGCGAAGGAGCGGACTGGCGTGAGCGAGCAGGACTTCATCCTGGAGATGGCTCATATTGGGAAGGTGTTTCCTGGTGTTGTGGCGT
>JAVHXR010000082.1 GCA_031119515.1 Propionicimonas sp. | reverse complement strand
CCCGGACGGATGTGGAGATGGTCGTGCCGGCGGGCGTGTGGACGCGCGCATTGGCGAGCAGATTCGCCACGACCTGGGTGATGCGCGTCGCGTCCGCGGCGACCACGACGGGCTCGTCGCCCACATCGAGACGCCACGCATGGTCGGGCCCCGCTGCCTGGGCGTCGGCGACGGAGTCCACCGCGAGCGCGGTGAGGTCGAACCGGGTGTAGCCGAGCCGCAGCTGGGCAACCCGGTGCGCGAGCGTGCACGCCAAGGACTGCGAGTCGACCTTCCCGGCGCAGTAGCCGTCGACCAGTGATCGGTCGAGGAGGATGATGTTCGGCCCGACCACTGTCGTCCGGACTCCCGGCGCCGCGAGGCCCATGTCGATGTGACGGCCGTCACTCACGCACGCCGACACCTCGAGCAGCGGCCGAATCGCAACATCGACGTCGGCCGGCAGGCGGGTACCGCCAAGGAACCACCCGATCGCAGGCCAACGCATCCATCTGGTCGCCAACAGGAGCGAACACGCCACCATCGCGCCGAGAACCAGCCACGCGATCAGCCCGGGGAGCAAGCCGACGATCGGAAGCACGATCGCCCCACTGGCCACGACGCTCGGGACATGAGCCCCGACCCACAACAGCAGGGTCAGTACCCGTTCCGCCAGCGACAGTGGAGGCAGCCGGCGCCGCTTGCCGGGCTCAAGACGCGGCTTGCGGACGACCCCGGTCTTCATGACGGACGCCCACTCGTCGTAGTGACCGGCTCGGGGTCGGAGTATCTGGGGACGAAGTCGCGCAGCCGTGCGATCTCCTTGGCGTCCAGCTCGCCGTTACTCCACCGGACGATCGCCGCTGCGTGCAGGCCCTCAGCCTCCATCGCGCGAATCGCGTCCCGAGCCCTGGCCTCGGCGTCGTCGCGCTCCCTCAGCGCGACCATCAGCTTGATCGATTCGTTCGTCAACCGGCGCTCGCGCTTGACCTCCTCCTCGCGCCGCCGCTGCTGCATCTGAAACGCAGCCCGCCGGGCCGCCTGACGAACCGTCTGCTTGCTCCCCATGACACAACCTCCTCGGTCTCCACCTGCCATCCACTCCCTACGAAGGCACCGACCCCCTCCTCACGGCCACCCACGAGACTTCGAACCCCATATCCCCGACGATCTCCCCGGTCCCCGCCGGACCCCGTCCCGACCCAACCGAGATGCCCCAAGCACCTCCTGCATCGTCGGTCGGAAGGCGCGAGTCCCGCCCGATGCGATCGCGAGATCTCCACTGACAGGCCCCGATGTACCGAGGTCGCTTCCGGAGCCCGGAGTCGCCCTGAACTCGCGGGACGGCGGCTGTCCGCCAAGGCCCTCTCGCTGCCTTCGTACTGGTCGTGATGGAAGTCAAGAAGCTCACGGCCGGGTCGGGGTACGACTACCTGACCCGGCAGGTGGCTGCCATGGACTCCACCGAGAAGGGCCACCTGTCGCTGGCCTCGTACTACTCCGCCAAAGGCGAGACGCCAGGTGTCTGGGTCGGGCGCGGCGTGGAGGGCATCGAAAGCCTCGACGCCGGGGATCCGGTGACTGCCGAACAGATGAAGGCACTATTCGGCGCTGGCTACCACCCTCTGGCCGTTCAGCGACAGGCAGCCCTACCGCCGGACGCCGAGGCCAAGGACTTCGCCAACGCCATCAGTCTGGGCCAGCCGTACCGGGTCTACTTTCCCGACGCCAGCCCGTTCCGGCTGGAGGTCGCCCGGCGCTTCGCCGACTACAACTCCTCGGTAGGCGCGTCCCCGACCGCCGCCGTGCCGCGTGATGAGCGCGGGCGGATCCGCAGCGAGGTGGCGCGAGACGTCTTCGTCACCGAGTTCAAGCGTGAACCTCAGGACGCCCGCGAACTGGCAGGGCTCGTCGCCCGGGTGTCGCGTCCACAGACCACTGCGGTCGCCGGCTTCGACCTGACGTTCTCGCCGGTGAAGTCGGTGTCGGCGCTGTGGGCGCTGGCTGATCCGGCGATTGCGGCGATCATCGAGCAGGCCCACCAGAAGGCCATGGCCGACGCGCTGCACTACATCGAGGACCACGCTCTCTACACCCGGCTCGGACGCAACGGCGTCCGACAGGTCGACGTGAAAGGGCTCGTCGGCGCGGCCTTCACCCACCGCGACTCCCGCGCCTCCGACCCCGATCTCCACACCCATGTCGCGGTGGCGAACAAGGTCGAGACCCTCGATGGACGCTGGCGCTCGATCGACGGCCGCATCCTGTTCAAGGCCACAGTCGCAGCCTCAGAGACCTACAACACCGCACTGGAGCGGTACCTCGCCATCGACCTCGGACTGGTGTTCAGCGCCCGTCCAGCGCCGGACGGCAAGCGTCCGGTTCGCGAGGTCGCCGGGGTCGATCTGCGGCTCCTCGACCGGTGGTCGACTCGTCGCAAGAACATCCAGATCAGGGCATCGGAGCTGGCCGAAGACTTCCAGCGCGTGCACGGTCGTACGCCTACCGCAGTCGAGATGACCAACCTTGCCGAACAGGCCTGGCAGGACACCCGGCAGGCCAAACACGCACCGCGCACCCTCGCCGAGCAACGCTCCACTTGGCGCCACCAAGCCGAGGCCGTAGTTGGCGGGGCACAGGCTGTGGACGCCATGGTGGCGTCGGCATTCCACCCGAGCGCGACCCGGGCGCCACTGCCGAACCACGACTGGTATCGCGACACTGCCCGGCAGATCATCGCGACCGTCGAGGGCGAACGCGCGGTGTGGCAGTACTGGCACGTCGACGCCGAGGCGAAGCGCCAACTCCGCACCACCGGGCTTCGTCCAGACCAGCTCGAAGGCGCAGCCGACTGGCTGACCAGGACCGCACTGGAGCGCCACGCGGTCGCCATCGAGCCCCGAGACAAGGGAATCGAGGAGCCCGAGGAACTCCGCAGGGCCGATGGCGCGAGCGTCTACTCCGTGGCCGGTGCGAAGCTGTTCACGTCGCGTCGGATCGTCGAGGCCGAACAGCGGATCGTCGCTGCGGCGGGACGTTCGGACGGTCGACAGGTGCCGGTCGAGGCCGTCGATGTCGCACTCCTGGAAGCGGTCGCGAACGGCCTGACTCTGAATGCCGGACAGGCTGCGATGGTGCGGGCGATGGCCACATCGGGGGCGCGCGTCCAGCTCGGCATCGCGCCGGCGGGATCGGGCAAGACCACCGCCATGGCGACGCTCGCCCGAGCCTGGCGGGAGAGCGGCGGCACGGTGGTCGGCCTCTCCCCCGCTGCCGCCGCGGCGGCGCAGTTGCGGTCCCAGATCGAGACCCACACCGACACCCTCGCCAAGCTGGTGTGGTCGATCGAGCATCACGACCTGCCAAGGTGGGCGTCCTCGATCGGGCCGAAGTCGCTGGTGATCATCGACGAGGCCGGCACCGCCGACACCCTCAGCCTCGACACCGCAATCGACTTCATCCTGGCGCGTGGTGGCAGCGTCCGGCTGATCGGGGACGACCAGCAACTCGGCGCGATCTCCGCCGGTGGCGTGCTGCGTGACATCACCACCCAGCATGGCGCCGTCCACCTCAACGAACTGCTGCGGTTCGCCGACCCGGCCGAAGGCAACGCCTCCCTCGCCCTGCGCGACGGACGCCCCGAGGCCTTGGGGTTCTACCTCGACAACGGACGTGTCCAAATCGGCGACCTCGATGGCCTCACCCGTGCGGTCCTCGACTCCTGGAAGGCCGACCGCGCCGAGAGTCGCGACGCGATCATGCTCGCCCCGACCCGCGACTTGGTCGCCCAGCTCAACGAAAAGGCCCGCGCCCACCGGCTCGAAGGCCGGCCGTTCGGACGTGAGGTGAGGCTGGCCGACGGCAACCTTGCCTCTGCCGGGGACACGATCATCACCCGGGGCAACGATCGCCGGCTGCGAGTCAGCCGCACCGACTGGGTGAAGAACGGCGACCGTTGGACCGTCCTCAAGGTCGGCGCCAACGGCCGGCTCACCGCGCAGCACAACACCAATCGGCGCATCGTCACCCTGCCCGCCGACTACGTCGCCGAGTCCACCGAACTCGGCTACGCGACGACCGTCCACGGCGCCCAGGGCGTCACGGCGGATGCCATGCACGGGCTGGCGACCGGCAGCGAGTCCCGCCAGCAGCTGTACACGATGGTCACCCGCGGACGCACCGCGAACCACATCTACCTCGCGAACGTCGGCGACGGCGACCCGCACAGCCTGGTCGACCCCGACACCGTCATTCCGCCCACTCCAACCGACCTGCTGAACCGCATCCTGACCCGTGACGAAGCACCCGTCTCTGCTACGACGTCGATCGCGATGCAGGACGATCCGGCTGTGCGGCTGGGTGAGGCGACGGCCCGCTACGCCGACGCGTTGCTGGTTGCGATCGAGCAGACCGCCGAGCCTGAGGTGATCGCGCGCATCGACGCGATCGCCGAGACGGGGCTGTCGTGGATCACTTTCGCGCCAGCCTGGCCCACCCTGCGCACCCACCTGCTGTTGCTCGACGCGACCGGTGTCGACCCCCTGCTCGCGCTCAATGAGGCACTCGCCCAAGGCACGTTTAAGGATGCCCACGACGCCGCGGCCGTTCTCGACTGGCGACTCGACGCCAGCCGCCGCGCCCCCACAGGACCCCTGCCCTGGCTGCCCGGCACCCCCGAACGCCTGGCCGCTGATCCGAGGTGGGGTGCGTACCTCACCGAGCGCGCCAACCTCGTCACCACTCTGACCGGCGAAGTCCGTCAGCTGGCTGCCGAGGCGACCCGGGCGCCCGTCTGGGTCGGCGACGGGCCGCGTCCACCGGCGCCGCTGCTCGGTGAAGTGGCGGTGTGGCGGGCGGCGATGGCCGTCCCCGACACCGACCTGCGACCCACCGGGGAACCACAGTTCGCCGCTGCCGCAGCACGCCACCAGCACAGGCTCGACCAGCAACTCTCCACCGACCGCAACCCGGCCCTCGCCGAGTGGGCACCCCTGCTCGCCACCATCAGCCCCGCCATCGGGAACGATCCCTATCAGGCGAGCTTGGCGCGACAACTCGCCCGGCTGACCAGCGCCGGCATCGACGCCACCGGTCTGCTCGCGTCCGCGGTTGCCGAGGGAGTCCTGCCTGACGACCACGCCGCAGCCGCTCTCTGGTGGCGCATGAACCGCCACCTCGAACCCGCCGTCGCCACCTCTATCACTGACCAGACGCCAGCGCCCTGGACCGACGACTTCGCCAAGTCCGTCGACCCCGACCGCGCCGACCAGCTGCGCGCCTCCGCCTGGTGGCCGGCTCTCGTCACCGCCCTCGACTACGCGACTGCCCGCGGCTGGGCCCTGTCAGACCTGCTCACGCCGATCACCGCCGAGAATGTCGCCGAGTGCCAGGCCCTCGTGTGGCGCACCACCATGCTCACAAACCCCGTCCACGATGACCCCGTCGACAGGCTCTGGACGCCCGAGTCTGAGGAGCATGTGACCGCCCAGGCGAACGTAGCCGAAGACGAGATCGAGGTCGTCGACGACGCTTGGGCGATCCTGCAGATCGAAGCTATGACCCGCACCCAGCGGGGCGAACCCGAACTCACCCAGGCCGAGATCAACGACCTGCTCAGCCGCCGCGACGCCTGGCACGAAGTCGGCACCACCCCGGAACGCCTCGCCCACATCAACGAACTGGCCGCCCAGTTCTATGAGACCCGGTTCACCGACTCCTGGGCACGCGACTACCTCGCCGGACGGCTCCACACCGACCTCGCTGGCGACCCCGGGTACCGCCCCGGGTACGCCCCTGCTGGCTGGACGTCCTTGGTCAACCACCTACGTCGGCAAGGCATCACCGACAACGAGATGGTCCTCGCCGGCGTCGCCAAGGTCGCCTCAACGGGCAACCTCATCGACCGGTTCCGCAACCGTCTGGTCTTCCCGATCGCCCACGACGACCAGATCCTCGGCTTCATCGCCCGCCGGCACCCCGATGCAGACGAGACCGCCGGACCCAAGTACCTCAACACCCCCGAGACCCCGCTGTTCCACAAGTGCGCCCAGTTATACGGCCACGCCCCGAGCCTGCTTCGAGGCGGACGTCCCGTCCTCGTCGAAGGCCCCATCGACGCGATCGCCGTTACACTCGCCACCGGTGGCGAATACGTCGGCGTCGCCGCCCTCGGCACCGCGCTCAGCCTTGAACAAGCCCGCCAGCTCCGCCGCTATAGCGACCTCCCGATCGTCGCTACTGACAACGACAAGGCCGGCCGGGCTGCCGCCGAACGCGACTACTGGATCCTCACCGAACTCGGCCACAACCCGCTCCATGCCACCCTGCCCGAGAGTGCCGACCCAGCCGACCTCATTGCGCAGGGACGGCCACACGACCTCACGACCGCCCTGCGCGCGTCGAGCCCGCTCAGTCGTGTCATGCTCGAGATCGCCGTCGCCGTATGCGCGCGGACCGGGCGCATCGACGAAGCAATCCGGGCCATCGGAGCTGCTGACCCCACCCGATGGAGTGAGTCCATCAAAGTTCTCTCCAGCGCGACGGGACGACCCGCCTCAGACCTCAGGGGTGCGCTCGCGGCCCACTTGGGAATCGGAACGAGCGCGGCCAAGCGCACCAGCGACGCATCGCAGTGGGCACACCTGCAGGACCCGGATACGGCGGCCACGGGCGGCGTCAGTCCGAGCGCGCCATCGAGCGGACCGCGCCGCTAGGACGATAGCGATCCCCCAGACCCACAAGCCGGATCCCTCAGACTGCGTGTCGTGCCCTGAGCGAGCCAACCGCCAATAGGTTGAGCCGGTGAGCGAGTATGGCCCTGACTATCGACTCTTGGTGCCAGTCGAACTGTTCCAGGAAGAGGCCCGCGTCATCGCCGACGTGTACAACGCCGGGGAACGGGACGACATGGCCAAGTGCTTGTTCGCGGAGGCGTTCGCCGGTCCTGCGCCAGCGCGCGAACTAGTGGATGCGGGAGCCGGTGCGGGCGCTTGGACATCGACTTCACACGACAACGTGCGGACCTTTCTGCTTGGCCTCGCACGCGAGGCCCATCAGTTCCCCACACAGCCGCGCCGGTATTGGCGCGAACGGCGGCAGCAACCCACACCGCCCCCGGCGGAGTTGTCGCTGCACCAACTGCAGGTGGCGTGGTCGGAAATGGTCGTTGACCTCGACGGCAAGGGCTACCTAGACGCGCTGGTGCCCTCGGCATGCGTCGATGGACTGACCGAGCAGGAGCGAAACGACGACCTCAGCAGGCGTCTGTCGGAAGAGGCGAACGTCACCATCGCCTGGCCGCCTGGCCCGCCCGAAGACGGCTGGCCTGAGGACCACTTCTTCACCCTGGTGGAGTTGCTCCACGACATGGTCGCCCGTCCGCGGAGACGACACTTCCATGACTACGGCGGCGACTGGCACTCATCGGATTTCGCCACCCAGCCGGGGCAATTGCTGTACCGCCGGAAGGTCAACGGAATTCTCGGTCTCTCATCGATCCACCTCGAAATGGCAGGCGAAGGCACTGACCTGGGCTTCTTGGTGCTTGCGCCGCGCGATGGCCGAGACACCCTTGTCAAGCGAACGATCGAGCGTGCAGGGACGGGCGATGCCGATCCAGTCACGCGTGCCGTACTCCAGTTCCGGGACCGCACAGCGGACCGTATCCAGAAGCGAAGTGCCTGCGTGCTCCTCGCCAACGAACTCGAGAGCGAGCGCGACCGCGTCAAGCAGCATCTGCTGAGTCGTGACGAAGGCATGCTGTTCCAAATCGCGAACCAGTTCGCAATCAGACACCATCGGGCCGATCAGCACCCCGACTACGACGACGCCTACCTCGACTGGATCTTCTGGACGTACCTCGCAACCGTGGAACTCATGCGAGCTCTCGCAGAAAGGCACTGACCGGAGCCGCAACAACTGTGGCGCGGTACACGCCGAACCGCTCGGCGGGTTTCGCCGCCGTCTTGACTCGACGAGGTCACTGCCCACTCAGCGTGGTCATGGTGGGCATCGCTAGTCCTCACGACGCAGTGCGTCACATCACGCCAGTCGAGAATCGAGCGGCGACGAGCTAGTCGGTCGCGGGACCACCACTGATGGGTTCGGCCTCAGTCTTTGGCTCCAGCGGAAGCGGGTCCCGACCAGGCGCCAACTGCTGGCGCTCTTCCGCCTCCCGCTCAAGTGCCTCCTTCTCGGCCTCGTTTTGGACCTCACCGGTGATGAGATTGATCCGGTCACCGCCGTGGCCGTCGACCCAGGGGTCCCCGGATCGGAAGCCGACTGCTTGCACGTCCTCCATGGCTCGAAGATTGCGGAGGTTGACGGCATCCTGGCTGACATGCCGGGCGTAGCGTGCGCGCGCTGGCCATGCCTGATGTCGTTCTTCGCAGTGGGCCTTGATGCTGTCTCGCATGCGGCCGAGGAACCAAGGCACGCACACCCTGTGCCACTCCTCCAGGGCGCCGGAATTGGGAGCGCTGCCTGCGCGTCGGCGGGTGTCGGCCATGACGGCGATCTCATGTACAAGGTGGGGGTGTTCAGACCAGCAGTCCGGGATCACCTGGCTGGTGTCCCAGGCGTACTCGTGGTTGAACCACCTCACGACCTCTTCTAGCCAGCGCCACAGCTCGAGCCGCTCTCCGTTTGTGCCGAGCGTGGCCGGGTCCCACGGGCGGCCAGCGGGGCGGTCCTTGATCCGGTCCCGCTCCAGTTCGGTGCCGTTCTCAACTGTCCACCAGTGCCGGTATAGCCGACGGATGACATGTCCCGGTTCCGGGAATGGCAGGACGAGGAACGCCTCAGTGCTGTAATCATCGGACATCTTCTACCTCGCCAGATCCCTTCGACCGGCCTCGGCGAGTGCCTCGTCCGCAGGTTGCCTCGCCGAGCCCTGAGCGGTCCGAGTGGACGTGAGCACCTCGCGCGCCCGCCGCTGTCCGTCGAGGAGTCTCCGCCCTGCCTTGCCGTCGATGCAGCGGTGGAGCTTGGCGATGACGGGTTTTCCGTTCTCGGCGATCACGAGGGCTTGGCGTTCGGGGAGTTGGCGGATTTCTTCGGGTCGAAGGACGGGGATGTCGTCGGCGGAGATGGTGCGGCCGCCGCGGGCGGTGTGCCAGCCGGTGCGGGCGACGCGGACGGTGCCAGTGAGTTCGGAGATGTCGCGGTTGAACCCGACGTCCTTGGAGCCGCCGAAGACGACCATGACATTTGTGAGCCCGAACAGGGC